>JAYTBD010000780.1:0-3001 GCA_043737155.1 Fimbriiglobus sp.
GGAGAGTTCACACCCATCCGTGAACTCACAGCGAGGATGCTTCCATGCGTTTACGTCTCGAAGTGCTGGAAACCCGGGAAAACCCGTCGGGCCCGACCTTGGTCGACCCGACAATGCCACCGCCGCCCGGACCGATTGTGACCGAAACGGCAACGCCCCTTCCCCCGGCCGAACCGGCTCCGACCCCCATTCCCGGAACCCCGCCGCCCAATAGCGGTCCGTGGTGGTGAAAACGCCCGGCAACCTTCCCTGCCTTGCCGAATAGAATCATCAAACAGAAGCACCCCCGGCTCGCCGGGGGTGCTTCTATTTGGCCCTCGAGAAGTCTGGCCGATTATTTTGCCAAGTCGAAGGCGGCGATTTCCTTGTCGTTGCGGGCGAAGATTTTCTTGTCTGCGAACGCGGGGTGCGACCATACGACTTTGCGCCCAAAGGCCTCGCCGGTCGGTTCGATCAGCTTGGCCCGGTGCAATTCGGTGTACTTCTCCGGGGTGAGCTTGGCGATGATCAGATGGCCCGATTCGTTGAAGATGTAGTGGTGCTCGCGGTTCCGCACGACGAACGCCGTGCCGTGCAGCAAGCCGTCCTCTTTGCCGGTCGTCGGTTCTTGGGTTTCCCACAGCCGCTTGCCCGTGGCCAAGTCCACCGCTTGGAACGCCCCGGTCATGCCGTCGCAGCCGTAAAGCGTGCCATCGGAAATCAGCGGCGTCGCGTTGGAAGGAAACAGACCGAGATCCTTGGCCCCCCGCCAGCGCTCGGTGGGAACTTCCCCCGAACCCATCGGGAGTTTGAGCATCACGGCTTGGCCGCCGACACCCGCGGCGTACAGGTGATCCTCGTACTGCTGCGGGGCGTTGATCGACATCCCGTATTTGGGCGTCAGCTTCACGTCCCACAGTTTTGCGCCCGTCGACGGTTTGAGCGAGTGGATCGCATTGGGGCAGCGGATCAGCAATTCATCCTTGCCGTGGACTCGGATCAGCGACGGCGGGCAATACCCCGTTTCCTTTGAACTCAATCCTTTCCATACTTCCATGCCGGTGTCCTTGTCGAAGGCGACGGCCAAGCTCCCTTCGCCGCCGACCAAGCAAATCAGCAAATTCTTGTGGACGAGCGGATGACCGCAAAAGCCCCACATCGGCACGGGGGCTTTGTAATCCTTGGGGAAATCCTTCGACCAAATCTCGAGCCCCGACTTCGCGTTGAGGCAGAACAAATGCCCCATCGCGCCGAGCGTGTAAACCTTGTCGCCGTCGACGGTCGGCGTACAGCGCGGCCCGCACGGGTAACTCAAAGAGTAGTGGCTGGGATATTCGTGTTTCCAAAGTTGCTTGCCGGTCGCCGCGTCGAGGCACAGCACGCGCTCGGTGCCTTTGACCTCATTCCGTTTGTTCGGGTTGTTCTCGGCTTCGCCTTTCTGGGCGGCGAAGTCCATGGCGAAGACATGTCCGCCGACGACCGCCGGCCCCGAGTACCCGCCGTGGATCGGCACGCTCCACAATTTCTTGGGGCCACCTTCGGGGAACGCCGGCGCGATTCCGTCTTCATCCCAAACGCCGTTCCGCATCGGCCCCATCCACTGGGGCCAGTCGGCCGCAATCGCCGGGGAAATGGCGAGTCCGACGATCAACAGAAGAAGGGCTAAGCGTGGCATGGTCGTGAGCCGGAAGAGGGGGGTGTGCATCCTCGGGAGGATACCACGAATTGGTGAGACAGCTTACGCGCATTGCGGAGGGCGGTCCATCTGCTATGATTTCAAACGAGCCTCGCGGCGGCATCGGATAGGCTCGCTAAAAACTCACCGTCGCTCTTTTTATGGCCGACGCCAAACTGCGTCATGCGATTGCGTTCGAGGCCGCTCGCCTCATGTACGACCGGACCGAGACCGAGTACTTCACCGCCAAAATGAAGGCGGCGAAGCGGCTTTGTAAAGGGTATGTCAAAGCGAGCGGTCTGCCGAGCAACGCCGAGGTCCGCGACCTCATCCAGCAGTTCGCCCGCACTTACGAAGGCGACAAACGCACCGACAATCTTCTGCGCATGCGGCTCGCCGCGTTGCGGATGATGAAGTCGCTGAGCCGCTACCGCCCCCGCCTCATCGGCAGCGTGATGACCGGCCATACCCGCGAGGGGTCGGATATCGACCTCCACGTCTTCGCCGATTCGGTGCAAGGGATCGAAGACATTTTGCAAGCCGAAGGACTGCCGTACGAGGTGGAGCGCAAGCAGATCACGAAACACGGCGAGAGCCGGATCTTCACCCACGTGCATGTCCGCGATGTGTTCGATTTCGAACTCACGGTCTACGCGGAGAATCTGTGCCACTACGTGTTCAAGTCGTCGATCACAGGCAAGGCCATCGAACGGGCGAGCATCGCGGAGCTGGAGCAACTGATGGAAGCGGAGTACCCCGGCGTGGATTTGAACGAACCCGAAGCGACGGACGACGCGGCACTGGAACTCGACCCCTACCCGCTCTACCGCATCATGTTGTTGGCGCTCGAGAACGTGAAGCAAAGCCCCAAGTGGCACCCGGAGGGAAACGCCCTTTACCACACCCTGCAGGTTTTCGAGAAGGCCCGCGAAGTCCGTTTTTACGACGAGGAGTTCCTGCTCGCGGCGCTTTTGCACGACGCCGGGAAAGCGATCGATCCGTTCGACCACGTCAACGCGGCGCTGCAAGCGCTGCAGGGGTTGATCTCCGAACGCACAGCGTGGCTGATCCAAGAGCACATGACCGCCCACGACTATGTCGCCGGGACGTTGGGGGCACGCCACCGCAAGCGATTGGAAGCGCATCCCGACTTCGAGGATCTGCTGCTGTTGCACGAGTGCGATTTCGGGGGCAGGATCCCGGGGGCGCGGGTCGGCACCGTAGACGAAGCGCTAGAGTTCCTGCGGGGACTAGCAGGGTGTTGAAAAACTCCCTGTTGCCACCCCCATGGTATCGCGCTATCCTTGTCGAATCATCGGGGGATATGCCATGCGGGGTCGGACCGAC
>JAYTBD010000781.1:0-7375 GCA_043737155.1 Fimbriiglobus sp.
CGTGGTCAGCGAGTCGCAATTCACCCCGGCGACGATCAACGACTCGGCACTCGTGAAGCGGACGACGACGCTGTTCAAAGGGGTGCTCGGGGAGAAGAACGTCCAGACGCGCCCGCCGATGATGGGTGCCGAGGACTTCGGCCGCTTCTCGAAGGACGGCGTGCCGATCTTCATGTACTTCTTGGGATCGGTGTCGCAGGAAAAGTTCGACGCGGCGCAGAAGCCGGGGGCGAACCCACTGCCCGGGATGCACACGGACGCGTTTTATCCGCAACCGGAAAAGGCGATCCGCGTCGGGGTGCAGACGATGGGTCTCGCGGTGATGGAGTTATTGCCGAAGAAGTGATTCGGATCTGGCAACGTAGGGGCACCCCTTGTGGGTGCCCTGCACCGGATGCTCGATCAACTGGCAACGTAGGGGCACCCCTTGTGGGTGCCCTGCACCGGATGCTCAATGAACTTCTGATTCGAGGTCGACTTCGCTGCAGCTTTTCTTGGCACCCGGATCCGGGCACCCACAAGGGGTGCCCCTACCAATCACCCGGATCCGGGCACCCACAAGGGGTGCCCCTACGAAGATAAATCACGCCGCCGCCATCGCCGGTTCCCCGATTCCGACGCGTTTCATTTCCGGTATCTCCATCACCACTCCCCCGATCACCTCGTTCGCCAGCGCCGCATAGTCCGTCGCGCCGGGGCAGTTCGGGGCGTACCGAAAAATTGACTTTCCGAAACTCGGGCACTCGGCCAATTTGATGTTGCGTCGGATCTTCGTGTCGAAGACGCGCGCGTCGGCCCACGGGACATTCGCGCCGCGCGATTTATCGAGGAAGCCGCGTAGGTCGCCGATCACTTCTGACGCCAGTTTCGTCTGCGATTCGTACAGGCAGATCACGACACCGGTCACCTTCAAACGCGGGTTGATCCGCCGGCAGACGAGGGCCGTGGTTTCGAGCAGCTTGCTAAGGCCATGCAGCGCGAGGAAATGCGGTTGCAGCGGGATGAACACCTCATCCGCACTGGCCAGAGCATTGAGCGTGAGCACCCCCAACGACGGCCCGCAATCCATGAGCATGAAGTCGAAGTCGGAATCATCCTGCGATAAAGCTTCGCGCAGAATCACCTCGCGGCCGACGACCCCGGCGAGTTCCACTTCGGCCGCGGCGAGGTCGATGTCCGAGGGGCAGAGCCAGAGGTTCGCATCGGCTTCGCGGCGGACCTCGGCGAGCGGTTTCGAGTTCACGAGCACGTCGTACAGCGACGGCAGCGTGCCATCGGGTTCCAAACCGAGGTGCGTCGTGGCGTGCGCTTGCGGATCGAGGTCGAGGACGCAGACGCGCTTCCCGGCATCGGCGAGTGCGGCGGAGAGGTTGACGGTCGTCGTGGTTTTGCCGACGCCCCCCTTTTGGTTGAGAATCGCGATCCGCCGCATGGTAATCTCCCGGTGAGGTTCCGGGGAGATAACGTGGGCAGCGACGTCTGCAAAGGCGAATCGCTAGACTTGCTCAGAGGCCGAGGCGACGACGATAGAATTCAGCGATTGGTGATCGAAAATGATCGGAACACCCCCGGGAAGCAGAAAGACCGCTGTGCCGTCGCGAAAATTTACCGCTTTCGGATGATCGATCTCGATCCGACGACCATTCAACAACTCGATCGTGAAGATTCGAAATGGGCGGATCTCGGTGAGTTCCGTCATCATGTTTCTAAAGTTGTCTGCGTCCATGATACTTCCTTTGGCGGCGAATATCTGCCCAGAATGATTCTATCACCCGCACCGGACAAATCGAAACTCTCAAACTCCCCGCTACGCTTGCCGAACACTAATCGCCGCTTATAACCTCGGTATCCTCTCCCGGAACAGCCCAACCGCGGCAGCGACCGCTGCTCTCCCGCCCCCGGTTCGGCTGCGCAGAAATGTCTCGGGGCGTTCACCCAATCCCCATTTTTCTGGGAGTTCACACTCGGATGGCAACCTCGAACGTCCGGCAACAGGCCCTTTCGGCCATCGCGACTACGCAGCATTTCCTCAACCGCCTCGACTTCCAAACGGAAGTGTTGAAGGATATCTTCGGAGCCAACGTCTTCCACGAGGAAGTGCAGAAAGCCCGGTTGCCGAAAGCGATCTATAAAGCGCTGCAGAAGACCATCCGCCTCGGGGTCGCGCTCGACGCCGGCGTCGCCGACGCGGTCGCCAGCGCCATGAAGGATTGGGCCCTGGAGCACGGCGCCACCCACTTCACGCACCTCTTCCAGCCGATGACGGGCCTGACCGCCGAGAAGCACGACTCGTTCCTCAGCCCGTCGGGCAACGGCCACGCCATCTCCGAGTTCAGCGGCAAAGAACTCGTGAAGGGCGAACCGGACGCCAGCTCGTTCCCCAGCGGCGGGATCCGCGCCACCTTCGAAGCCCGCGGCTATACCGGTTGGGATCCGACCAGCCCGGCGTACATCCGCGAATCCCCGAACGGGGCCACGCTGGTCATCCCGACCGTGTTCGTCTCGTGGACCGGAGAAGCCCTCGACAAGAAGACCCCCCTGCTCCGCTCGATGGAAGCGGTCTCCATCCAAGCGCTCCGCATCCTCAAACTCTTCGGCAACACCGAAGCGAAGAAGGTGTTCGCCACCGTCGGCCCCGAGCAAGAATACTTCCTCATCGACAAGAACTTCGCGTACGCCCGCCCCGACCTGATTACCTGCGGTCGAACGGTGTTCGGCGCCAAACCGCCGAAGGGGCAGGAACTCGAAGACCAGTACTTCGGCACCATCCCGGAGCGCGTGATCGCCTGCATGTCGGACGCCGAAGCGGAGATGTTCAAGCTCGGCGTCCCTGTGAAAACGCGGCACAACGAGGTGGCCCCGAGCCAGTACGAAATCGCGCCGATTTTTGAAGACGCCAACTTGGCGACCGACCACAACCAACTGACAATGGACATCCTCCGCCGCACGGCGGAGAAGTACGACCTCGTCTGCCTGCTGCACGAGAAGCCCTTCGCGGGGATCAACGGCAGCGGCAAGCACAACAACTGGAGCCTCTCGACCGACGCCGGCGAGAACCTCATCAACCCCGGCGACACGCCGCACGACAACGCCCAGTTCCTCGTCTTCTGCGTCGCCGTGATCCGAGCGGTGGCCAAGTACCCGGAGTTGCTCCGCGTCACCGTCGCCAGCGCCGGCAACGACCACCGCCTCGGGGCCAACGAAGCCCCGCCGGCCATCATGAGCATCTTCCTCGGGGATCAATTGCAGGATGTGATGGAGCAATTGGAAGCCGGGGCGCTCAAGAGCACGAAGCAGGGCGGCTTCATGGAAGTCGGCGTGAGCGTGCTGCCGAAGTTGCCGCGCGACGCCGGGGATCGCAACCGCACCAGCCCGTTCGCGTTCACCGGCAACAAGTTCGAGTTCCGCGCCGTCGGCAGTTCCTTCAGCATCGCCGGGCCGAATACGGTGCTCAACACCATCGTCGCGGAATCGATCGACTTCATCGCCACGGAGCTCGAGTCGGCCACGAAGGCCGGGAAGTCCCTCAATAAGGCGATCCAAGATCTACTGCCGGGGATTTTGAAGGACTCGAAGAAGGTCATCTTCAACGGCGACGGCTATTCGGAAGAATGGCACAACGAAGCCGAGAAGCGCGGCTTGCCGAACTTGAAGAACACCGTCGATTCGATCCCGGTGATCATCCGCAAGGATTCGGTCGAGCTGTTCGGGAAGTACAAGGTTTTCACCGAGCGCGAGCTGCAGGCGCGCTACACCATCTTCTGCGAGAGCTACGTCAAGACGATCAACATCGAAGCCAACCTGATGGTGTCGATGTCGAAGACGATGGTGCTCGCGGCTGCGATGCGTTACCAAGGGGAAGTGGCGTCGTCGGTCAACGCGACCAAAGCGGCGGGCGTGGACAACGCCTCGCAGCTCGCGCACTTGAAGGATCTCACCGCGACGATCACCGCGTTCCAAGCGTCGTTGGCCGCGCTGGAAACGGCCCACGGCCACGACGCCCACGGCGACGCGTACGCCCACGCCAAACAAATTCGGGACACCGTGCTGCCGAAGATGGTCGAACTGCGGACGATCGTGGACAAACTGGAGACGATGATCGCCGACGACCTCTGGCCGCTGCCGACGTACCGCGAGATGCTGTTCGTGAAGTGAGCCGACGCGGTGCAATCGATGAGATGCCCGCCGGAGGTCTGGCGAGCGTTTTCACGGGGTGGTAGAATACTCGCACCGATGTTGAGGAGGTTGCGAAGATGGAACGCGTGGTCCTTGATGGCGAAACCCGCGACAGACTGAAACACCGGGCAAAACTGGTGGACGAACGGGGGCGAGTGGTCGGCGTCTTCGTGCCGGCCATCGAATATTACCGCGAGGCCATCGAACGTGCGAACTGGGCATTCGACCATGACCCGCTCGATAAAGCCCGCCAGGGTGGAGCCGCAAACGGTGTCGTCACGACTGCCGACATGTTGGCGGCAGTCGCCCGCGCCCGGGCCGACTACGAGGGGCGTCAGTGACTTTCAAAGTCCATTGGCGCGATCACCTCATTCCTCTGATCGAGCAGTTCGCATTCATGGAATTGGAATTGCGCGGCGATACCGCACGGATCGACTACGCTCTGTCAGAAATCGAACTCCGTCTTTCGTCCGAGCCATCCGGAGTCGGCGAATCTCGCGATGGCAATGAACGCGTTTATATTTCCAATCCCATCACCGTGCAGTACGAAGTGTTCGCCGAATCGGCCGTCGTTGTCATCTATACGATGAAGCACCACGAATACGGCTCACGTCCGTATTGAATCCCCTCTCAAAGGAGCCTCCCCATGTCCCCATCACGCCGCCATTTTCTCGCCACCGGCATCGCTCTCCCCGCGGCGTACTGGCTCGTCCCCGGCGCGTTCGCCGAGGACCTCACCAAGACCCCGAAGCAGACCGAAGGCCCGTTCTACCCGGACAAACTCCCGCTCGATACCGACAACGACCTGATCCTCATCAACGATAAAACGACCCCGGCCATCGGCTCGATTTCGCACCTCACGGGCAAGATCCTCGACGCCAAAGGCAACCCGCTCACGGGGGCGGTGGTCGAAATCTGGCAATGTGATGGCAACGGCGTTTACCTGCACACCGGCGACAGCAAGGGCAAGCAGAAGGAGCAGGACAAAGCCTTCCAAGGCTTCGGCCGCTTCCTCACCGGCAAGACCGGCGAATACTATTTCCGCACCATCAAGCCGGTGCCGTACACCAACCGGACGCCGCATATCCACTTCAAGATCAAGAAGGGCGGCAAGGAATTGCTCGTGACCCAGATGTATGTCGCCGGCGATCCCGGCAACGAGAAAGATTTCATCTACACCGCGGTGAAGGACAAGAAAGCCCGCGAGTCGATCACCGTCGAGTTCGCCAAAATCAAAGAGTCGAAAACCGGCGAGTTGAACGCGAGCTTCAACATCGTCCTCGGCGCGACGCCGGTCATCGACTGAACTCAGTTCCGATTGTCGTGACCCGCGAAAACCTCCCCTTCGAGCAGCGGCCCGTACATATCGGGCCGACGCCAGTTCACGCGGTCGATCTCGTAGTCCTTCGGAATGTTCACCACCAGTTTATCGCGCGCCGCCGCGGGGTCGATCTCGGCGCAGAGCACCGCTTCGCGGTCGTGCTCCGCCGATGCGAGGGACTCGCCGGCGTAGTCGGTGATCGAACTGCGGCCGATGTAATGGAAGCCCGATTCCGTACCGACTCGGTTCACGGCTGCGAAGTAGATGTGGTTCTCCAACGCCCGCACCGTCGGCACCATCAACGCCGTCTTCATGGCTTTGTCGGCCCAATTCGTCGGCAGGATCGCGATGTCCGCGCCGAGCAGCGCCAGTGCGCGGGTCGATTCTGGGAAGCCCCCGTCGAAGCAGATGTGCATGCCGATTTTCAACCCGCCGAGATCGTGGACCTCGAACGGCCGGTCGCCGGGGTCGGTGAAGCGATCCGCACCGACGCGCGGCAAATGGAGCTTGCGGTAGCAGGCGATCGGCCCGTTCGGACCGATCAACGCACAGGAGTTGAAGAGCTTATCGCCGGCGTGTTCGAAGAACCCGTAGACGCAATGGACGCCGAGCTTCGCACAGTCTTCGGCGATCGACGCGGCGCTCGGGCCCGGATACGCCTCGGCGTGCTTCGCAATTTCGGCGCGGCTGCCGAAGCCGTACCCCGCGAGGATGCATTCGGGAAACACGATGAGCTTGGCCCCCTGCCCCGCGGCCGTGGCGAGATGGCGCCGCACCGCCGCTCGATTCCCGACGATGTCGCCGAGGGTGCAGTCCATCTGCACGCAGGCCAACTTCCACTTATCCATCGGGTGTCCTTTTACCGTTTGAGCGAGTAGAGCACGGCGGCCGCGGCCAACCGGCGCGCACTGTCCGGGTTGTGGCCGAGGCAGTCGGTCGACTTGTGGTTCTCGAGCGCGCAGCCAATGTCGTACTTGCTATAGATCACGACCCAGCGGCCGTTGAGTTTGACCCCCTCCAGCGCCGGCGGCAGATCCTCGAACCCCGCGTCGTTCCCGGCTTGGGCACTCCCCGCTTTCTCGCGCCGTTTCACCGTCCGGATGGCCGTGCGATTGAGCTTCTCGGAATAAAGCAGGTCATCCACGGGGATCGCTTCAAGCTTATTTTCGGGAAACATTTTCGACATCAATTTGCGGAACGAGGCGTCGAACTGAGCTTGTCCGCAGCACGCGTCTGCCAACATCAATCCGCCGCTCTGCAAGTTGGCTTTGATGTTGTCGATATCTTCGGCGTCGAAGTCGAACGTCTTGCGCCCGTGCATGTACAAGAACTTGTACTTGAACAGATCCTCGTCGTTCGGCTTCAGCTTCTCGACCCCGACGACCACGTCGAGCTTGGCTTCGTCGCGCAGGAAGTTCATGAGGTTCCGCATGGCGGCCGGTGCCGGGGGCTGCTCCGGGATCTCGATCTGCGCCGGCTTCAGGAAGCCTTTCACCGGGGCTTTTTCTTCCTTGTTGTCCGCGATGGTCCGCTTGGTCAGGCGCTGCTTCGGCGGCTCCATCCCCGTGGCGTAAGCGACGATGTTCATCACCAAGTGGAACGCCGATTCACCGCGATTCGCCGCGGCTTTGCCGGTCGGGGCCATGTATTTGGATTCTTCCCAGTAGCCGCTGATCGGCTCGGGAAAGAAGACGAGCACCGTCCGGCAACCGCGCTCCAAGCATTCGACCCTCTTGAACTCCGTCGGCGGCACGGCGAAATGCGTCCGCCAGATGGCGTGCTCCGGGGCCATCGGTTTGAGTTCGTTGGCCGGGAAGAGCCGCTTCATGAGGTCGCGGAATCCGGCCGTGAAGTCCACACTCCCGCAGCACGCTTCGG
>JAYTBD010000782.1:0-3000 GCA_043737155.1 Fimbriiglobus sp.
CAAAATGAACTGGTGGAAGCGGGCGCTCGCCCACGGAGCATTTAGTTTCAGGCCTTCGTAGATCACCAGCGGCTTCTTCAACTGCCGCGCCCAATGCAGGGCGTAGTCGAGCGCGTGGTTGTGCGTCAGCCGGCGGACCATCGAACTCCAATAGAGCACGTAGTCGCCCGCGGCGTCGGGCGTGTGGGCATTGGCGGGGCGGACGCGGGCATCGCGGATGGTGGGCATAGCGGCGGCTCGTTCTACGCGTGTGGCACCCTATGATAGGCCGCATGGCAGCACCGCTTCTCGCACTCGCCGGCATTCGCAAAAGCTTCGGCCGCACCGAGGCGCTCGGCGGCGTCGGCCTGACCGTGGAGGCGGGAGAACTCTTCGGTTTGCTCGGTCCCAATGGCGCCGGCAAGACGACGCTCTTGGCGATTCTCGCGGGGTTGTCCGGGCCGGGATCCGGCGAAGTGAAACTCTTCGGCGAACCGTTCGGTCCGCAATCGCGAGATGCCCGCCGGCTCGTCGGATTGGCGACGCAAGACTTGGCGATTTACCCGGAATTGACTGCCCGGGAGAACCTCCGCTTCTTCGGTCGGCTCTACGGCTTGACGGGGGAGGATTTGTCCGGGCGGATCGCCGAGATGCTGGAGGCCGTGTCGTTGACGGATCGGGCCGATCAACGCGCGGGCACTTTCAGCGGAGGCATGAAGCGGCGGTTGAACTTGGCGGTCGCGCTCGTCCACCGACCGAAGCTGCTGCTGCTCGACGAGCCGACGACGGGGGTCGATCCGCAGTCGCGCAACCATATTTTCGAACGCGTGCAAGCGTTGAACGCCGCCGGGTTGACCGTGATTTACACGAGCCACTACATGGAGGAAGTACAAGCGCTTTGCCCGCGCATCGGCATCCTGGATCACGGACGGATGATCGCATGCGATACCCGCGAAGCCCTGTTGAGCCGCCTCGACACGGTCGTGACATTGACCATGCCCCGGCCGGCGGATGATTGGCTGGCGGAGGCCCGGACCTTGTCCGGGGTGACTTCGGTAGATTGGAACGATGGAGCGCTGCGGGTCGGTTCGACCGATGCGGCGGCGCTGCTGCCGAAGTTGCTCGCGCTCGGCGTCGCTCCGACTGGGATCGAAGTGAAAGCGCCCACTCTGGAGAATGTGTTCCTCGAGTTGACGGGACGGGCGCTAAGGGATTGAATCCCGCGTTCGCCGCGCGACGATCCACACGTCTCCGTCCAGCATTTCAACGGTCGAATCCCCGAATGGTTCCCCATCGGCAATGCCTGCAATCCCGGTTCCCGCGACGGGTGACAACGCGTTGACACCGCCGATGAGGTTGGGCGCGACGAACGCGTGCACCTCGTCGATCACGCCGGCGTCGCGGAAGGAACCGAGCAACCCGGCACCGCCTTCCACGAGGATATTGGTCATCCTCCGCCGGCCCAACTCCGCGAGCAGTCCCGGGATAAGGGGGCCGTCGATCACCAGGACTTCAGTCCCGGACCACCCGTTTAGCTTGTAGGCTCCTGCGCGGGTCGTCGCCACGATCACGGGCGCCGTATCAACGGTCGAAAGCAGATGGCAAGATTCCGGCAACTCGCCGCTCGCGCTGACGACGATCCTCGAAGCAGTGCGAGCACCCGGCGGCCTTGCCGTCAGCAGTGGATCATCCGCGATCAGCGTTCCCCGACCGACGAGGATCGCATCGACGCGCCCGCGTAGCTCGTGGACTTTGGCCCGGCTGCGTTCGTTGCTGATCCATTTCGAATCACCGGTGCGCGTGGCCAATCGGCCATCGAGCGACATCGCCCATTTTGCGACCACCCACGGCCGATGCTTCCGAAGCAGCGTGAGGTAGGGCGCATTCAGTCGCGCGGCCTCGGCTCCGCATTGCCCAACGTCCACTGTCAACCCGTTGTCGCGGAGGATTTGCAATCCTCCCCCAGCTACAGCGGGGAACGGATCACGCATGGCGACGACTACGCGTCCCACGCCGGATTTCAGCACTGCCTCGGTGCACGGGGGCGTTTTCCCGTGATGGCAGCACGGTTCGAGCGTGACGAATACTGTCCCGCCGCGGACGGCGCCACCCGCCGTGGCGAAGGCGTTCACCTCCGCGTGCGGCCCGCCGAAACGCTCGTGCCAACCCTCGCCGACCACAGTGCCGCACGCGTCGAGCACCACCGCGCCGACCATCGGATTCGGTTCCGCGAATCCGCGCCCGCGCTCCGCCAACGCAAGCGCGCGTCGCATGTGGCGTTCGTCACTCGTCGACAGCGGCTCCAAGATCGTCCCCAATATTTTCGGAATTCGAGCGAACCATCTGACGGCGGCCGCGTCCCTGACAATGTACGCGTGAGATCGCGAACCCCGAATCCCCGAACGAGCCATGTACCTACTTCAACTCCAACTCGTTACCTGTGAGCACCGGGCGAGTTTTCGCCTGCGACGCGATCGCGATTAGCCCCTTCCCACAGGTCACGCACACACGCGGCCGGGGGGCAAACCCCCGGCCGACATCGTTTCCGCCCGTTCGTCCAATCAGTCAGGACACAGGTTTTTCACACCGGCAACAGGGGTGCGAATCCCCTACGGGCGACAGTCTGAATTTTGGATTTGAGATTTCGGATTTCGGATTTGCAGAAAGGTAGGCCCCGGAGGAGCAAAGGCCGCTCGCCACTTTGTCAAAGTGGAGGCTGCGGGTTCGAATCCCGTACGGGGCGCTGGGGGAGGTGCGGAATTCGGAGTTCGGAGTGCGGGATGAAACCCTCGGATATTCCGAACTCCGAATTCCGAACTCCGCACTTCAACAACGGTGATGTAGCCCAATTGGTAGAGGCGTCCGTCTCAGAAACGGATCGGTGTGGGTTCGACTCCCTCCATCACCACTCTTGGAAGAAGTGCGGAATGCGGAGTTCGGAATTCGGATTGCAGATCGGCGATCATGCTTCTCTTCTACTCCGCATTCCGCACTCCGAACTCCGCATTTGATTTGCGGGCG
>JAYTBD010000783.1:0-7372 GCA_043737155.1 Fimbriiglobus sp.
CCTTCCATGCCGTATTCGATGGTTTTCGCCGCGAGCATCTCCGTCTCGGACTCGTACGGGTTGTTCTCCTGATCGACGTGGACGTCGAGCGGTTTGTTCAGCCCCTTGGCGATCTGCATGATGATGTCGATGTGCTTCTCGGGCGTCGGCCGATCCTTCGACGGCAGCCCGCCGCAGAAGTCGCCCATCGCGCAGGCGCGCTCGTACTGCCTCCGAGATTCCGGTTCGAGCACGCCCTGCAGCGGTTGCACGCCGATCTCGAACTCGATGCGCCCGGCGTACTTCTTCTTCACCTCGAGCGCCGCTTCCATCGGCAGCGTTTTCACCGTCGCGTCGGCGTCCACCATCGTCCGGCAGTACTTCACCCCTTGCGCCACCATCGTCTCGACGCCGCGGCCAATGCGCTCGACGAGATCCTCGAAGGTGTAGTTCTCCTTCAGGGATTTGTAAAGCTTCCACTTCAACTGCATGTCGACTTGGCTCAGTTCCAAGTTCTGGAGCGAGATCAAATACGCCTTGTCGAAGTGGGCGTGGTGGCAGGCGAAGCCGCCGTACTCCGCGACGAGTTTGAGGAATTCGGCCTTGAGGTTCCACGGCTCTTCGCGGTTCGACACTTTGTAGCCGTAGACCCCGTCGCGGACGTTGCGGACGACGTTGTCGATGGTCAGGATGGCGACTTCGACGTCGGTGATAAGCGGGATCGAGTTCTGCACCGCGAGGGCGCGGATGCGATTGCTGTCGGTGCCCGCGTCGTAGTTGTAATCGCCCGTCAGGATGTTCACGATCAGGTCGAAACGGTCGGCTTCGAGGAACGACTTGATGTTCGGCTCGGTGCCTTCGCCGATCTTGTAGATGGGCTCGTTGGCGACGCCCTGCTCGGTGAGGAAGCGGCTGGTGCCTTCGGTGGCGAAGAGGCGGACGTCGAGCTTGGCGAGTTCGCGGACGCTGTCGAGGAGGCGGGCTTTGTCGGCGGGTTTGCCGGCGCTGACAAGGACGTTCTTCTTGCTCTGCCGGCCGAGCATTTTGAGGTTCAGGCCGACGATTTCCATGCTGTCGTGCGTCGCCATGGTCGGCCCTCGTCGTCGCCGGTCTCAGCCTGCGATGAATTTAGGCCCGTCCGCGCGCGGCGTCAAGTGACGGGCAACCCCGCCGTGGAGTGCACGGCGATCCGCTCGTGGGTGACAACGGGTTGACAGCCGAGTGCTTGCAACCACGCCCCGAGCGCGGCGACCGCGTCCGGCGATGACTCCGGCTGCGGGTAGACGACGGCGAGATCGTCTCCGGCGAACTCGAGGCCGACGAGGCGGTGCGGCCGGCGGGCCAATTCGGCGAAGCGTCGGCCGTCGGCCGGGGCGACCGCGAGAATCGTGCGCGCCGGCAGCGCGTGCTCCAAGAACGCCGGTGACAGTCCGCTGTCATCGATAATGACGAGGCCGCACTCGGCGAGTGCAGCGACGTTCGAAACTCTCGAGATGCGGCTCTCCGCCTGTTGCAATTCCAACGGGGTCAAGCGCATCGGTCGGGGCAGTGGAGCCGCGTCGCCCAAGCGGACGACCCGTTTGCCGCGCGCTGCGATTTCCCACGCCAGCGACGTTGTTCGCGGGCCGCTGCCGACGAGGCCGACCGCCTGTGGGAACGCCGGAATCGGGTTCGCGGTATCGAATGCGGGCCACGGGTTCGTCGGCTGCGCCGGTCGATTCCGCACGAACTGACGGCGCTCCTCGGCGAATCCCCCGGCGGTGCCGTGGAAGTAACTCCGCCACGGCGAGCGTCGTTTCTTGGGGTTCGCCAGCAGGCGGTCGAGCCATGTCCGGAGGTCGATCTTCGCCCGGCGCTCGCAGCAGACGCCGTCGAAGATGTTCGAGCTTCGCGGATTGGTGCACGCCGGCATCGGCCGTGCGGTGAGCTGCCGCCAACGCGTCCGTCCTCCCCAGCAAGTCGGGGCATCTCCGAAGCCGACCCGGCTCTCGGGCCCTTCCACCGCCAGCCGATAATCGCACGCCAAGGCGAGTTCCAACCCCGGCCCGAGGCACGGTCCTTCGATGAATGCGAGGGTGACCGGCGGCGCTTCGCTCAGTTTTGAGAAGACGCGCTGGCCGGCGAGCGCGAAGGCCGCGGCGTCGGAATCGGAACGCAATTCCTGAGGAGCGAAGCCACCGCAGAACCCGCCCGGCTTCGCGGTGCGGATGACGAGCACTTCCAGATCGGGGCGCGCGATCACCTGCGAGAGGGTCCGATCGAAGGCCGCGACGCGGGCGACGTTCCAGCCGTTCACCGGTCGGCCGGGCCAGTCGAGCCAAATCGTGGCGACGCCGTCGGTGGCGGTCATGCGCGGAGCGGTATCGTCGGGCATCCTAGCCTCGTGAAAGCGTCCGCAGTATCGTCCTTTTTCACGGCGGAGGCGTCAAGGCGAAAGCTCGGGGGTGAGGGTGCCCCTACGGGAAATGCCTCTAGATTTGGCACGACGCTTGTCCCGTAGGGGCACCCCTTGTGGGTGCCCGGACGGCCCGGAGTTCGCAAGGCACGGGGAATGTGATGTCCCGCACTTCCTGAGCGACCGTCATCGGGTATCCGGTTCCGGGCACCCACAAGGGGTGCCCCTACGGGAAATGCCAGAATCAATTGGTCCACCCGCATTATCTCTCAACGTGCTTCTGCACGGTGCGGATGCATCGCCCGATTTGTGGCGAGTAGAAAAACTAGCGGCCGCGGCTCCACCCCTTACACATCCTTGCGGCGGAATCCGATCAAGCCCACGGCGGCGCCCAAGCAGGCCACCAGCAGGAAGCCGCCGATGACCCGGCCGACGCGGTACTCGTCGAAGTTGCCGCGCAGGATCACCCGCAACTGGGCGAACACGTAGCTCGGCGATGGGAACGGCTCGGGCAAGAACGAGCAGAGCAGGATTGCCCCGTACAGGATCATCCAGAAGAGCGTGATGGCGAGAACCGTGCCATTGGCGAGGGCGCCGATGGTCACGCCCCACGCGATGACGCAGGCGAGCGCCGCGAGGGCGATGGCCGTAGCCGCGATACCGCCGGTCAAACTCACGTCCGGGTCGAGCAGGTAGTGGTAGCCGGTGAGGATCAGGGCCGACAGCACCGCAAAAGTCCCGAGGACCACGACCGTGCGCGCGTGCCATTTGGCCATGAAATACTGGTGCCGGCTGATCCCCCGGCAGAGCACGGCGTCGGCGACGGTGGCCCGCTCGGAACTCACCGCACTGACGGAGAGCAGCGCCACGAACGCGAGGCTGGCGGCGGCGACGCCGCGGAGCAGGTCGCCGGTTTGCATCGTCGCCGATTGGACGATGCCCGCCTCGTGGTGGATGCCGTATTTGTACAGGCCGTAGCCGGTCGCCGAGAGCAGCGACAGCAACACCCACAAGCGGAAGACCCAACTGTGGACGGTCTGGCGCAAGTCGGTTTGCAGCACGGCCCAGTAGGGCAGCAGCCGGTTGAAGCGGATTTGGGTTTGGGTCGCGGTCGCATCCATGCTGCACCTTTCGAGATTACGCCGCCTGGCTCATCGTCGCCATCCACGCGTCCATGGCCGCTTGCATCTCGGCTTCGGTCATGTCCTTCTTGTGCGTCCCGATCGTCCACTTGTGGCCGGACGGATCGACCACGCTGCCGCTGCGGTCGCCGTAGAACTGGTCTTCGACCGGCTTATCCACGGTCGCCCCGGCCGCGAGTGCTCGGGCGAACGCGACGTCGCAATCGTCGGTGTAGAACATCAGCCCCGATGCGGTGCCGCCGAGCGTCAGCGGGCATTTGTTGCCCCACTCCGGATTCTCGTCCCCGAACATGAAGGTCGAGCCGTTGATCTTCATCTCCGCGTGGGCGATGCCCCCGCCCGGCATGGTCAACTTCAGAATGAGTTTCGCACCGAAGGCCATCTCGTAGAAGGCGATGGCCGCCTCCCCGCCGCGGACCGTCAAGTAGGATGTGAGACCGGTGTACCCGTCGGGAATTGGCTTGGTGGACATCGTTGCGGCTCCGAAAGCGATGATGTTCATAACGCCACAGTGAACAATAAAACATTAATGGCGGCGCGGCTCGGAAAATCCGAAAAATCTTTCACCACAGAGACACGGAGGACACAGAGATGAGACAAGTCGTCCCAAATATCGATGCCTCATTGTTTCTTTCTGTCCTCTGTGCTCTCTGTGACTCTGTGGTGAAATTTCTTTTCCCCACCTAAGCCGCCTCGGCGTTCTGATACAACCGGGTGAACCCGCGCTGCTCTTCTTTCTCGACCATATCCAAGTAGGCTTGCTCTGTCTGCATCCCGACGCTGCGGACACTGACCAGCACCACCTTGTTGTCGGCCATCGTCTGGAACACCATCGCCATGACCGCCGTGTTCAGCACGTCGTCCACCAATTTCATTTCGAGCCGCCGGTGCCGGAGGATCGCCGAAGCGACTTCCTTCATTACGCGGATCTGCCCGACCGTCTTGGCGATCGACTTCTGGTCGCCCTCGATGTCCAGTTCGTAGTGGTTCTTGCGGATGCGGCCCTTCAAGTCTTGCAAGCTGCCGTGGAAGATCAACTGCCCCTTGTTCAACACCGCGGCGTGATTGCAAACTTCGTCCACGTCGGTGAGGTTGTGGCTGCTGAGGATCAGCGTCTTGTCGGCCGCGAGGCGTTTGATCAATTCGAGCATCGACCGGCGCGCTTCGATGTCGAGCCCGTGCGTCGGTTCGTCCCAGATCAGCAGATCGGGTTCGTTGATCAAACTCGCGGCCACGGCCAACCGCGCCGTCATGCCGGGGGTGAAGTAGGCGATCGGTTCCCCGGCGTGCGGCAGCAAATCGACGGCGCGGATTAGCGACGCGAGCTTCGGTTTGCGCGAGTTCGCGGCCATGCCGAAGAGCCGGCCGATGTAATCGAGGTAGACGATGGGCGTCATGCCCTTCGGAAACTGCGGGTTCGTCGGGATGTAGCCGATGCGGCGGCGCAGGTTGGCGGCGTTCGGACTCATGCGGCTGCCGAAGACTTTGGCCCAGCCGGCGGTGGGCGTGTGCAATCCGAGGATCAGTCGCAGGAACGTGGTTTTGCCGGCGCCGTTGGGGCCGAGGAGGCCCAGCACCGTCCCCGGTTCGATGGCGAGGGTGGCGTCGTTCAAAGCGATCTGGCGGTTCTGGTAGATCTTCGTCAGGTGCGACGTTTCGATCACCAGCGCCGCGGCGTCCGTGGCCACAGCCGCTCCCTGTCGGTGGTTCCGCAATCCCGGCGGGATAGCCAAGACGCGGGGCGGGCACAAGGGGAAATGCGTATGGGGGTGTGATTCAAAATCGTGTCGGCGTGGTTTTGCTGATGACTGACCGCTGATTGCCGAGTGCTGTCTCTGTTCAAAAGGTTTCGAATCGGGACAGTTGTCAGCGATCAGTTATCAGCAATCAGCAGGAAGACGCCAAAATTATAGGTACACCCGACTCGCGAATTGCACTTTCATTGTCCGCGGCGTTGGAATACGATGCCGGCGGATTGCCCTTTGCGGTTGCGAAAGGATTCGCGCATGGCGACGTTGCCCACCCCGAACGACCTCACCCGCCAGCAGCTCGACGAACTCGACGCGCTCCTCCAGCGGATGCTCTCGCTGCCGCTGAACAAGACCGACAGCGTCATCGTCCCCCCGGCCCCCGCGCTGCCGATGCCCGAGCCGGCGACGCGGCCGTCGGTCAGCCTCTGGCGCTCCGATGCGGTGCCGGCGGCCAAGTCGCCGTATATCGCCGCCGAGCCGGAGCCGGCCATCGCCTTCTCCCCGAGCTTCGCGGCCGTCGCCGCGCCGCAGGCGGGGACGCTGCGCGGCGTCGACGCCCCGGCCACGCCTTACGGCTATAACCGCATCTTCGACCACCACGACGCCGAATCGGCCGCGTCCGTGCCCGGCGCATTCTCCCGCTTCGATTTGGCCGATGTGAACCCGTTCGCCGAAGCCCCCGCTCCGACTCCGCTCCCGCCCGCTCCCGTGCGTTCTTCCGGGGTGCCTTTCTTCGCTTGGCCGGTGGTGGCGTGCAATTGGATGATCGAATCGGCGCTCGCTTGGACGGGCCCGGTCGGCGCGGTCGCCAAGGCTCCCGCGATGAAGCATTTGCTCGGCGTCGTCGGGTTCGCTTTATTGGTGGGCGCCGGAATTTGGTCGGCGAAGGCGATGGGCTGGGTGCATTGGCCCCAGTAATCACTACAGAAAGACTCCCCCGCCTTTCCGCCTAACGTGGATGCCCCCCGGGAAATCGGCTGCCGGCGCGCCCATCGCAATCTTCGCCAGCCGGTCCCAATGGGCGAAGGTCATGGCGAGCATCGACCATCCCTCGCGCGCCCACAGTGCGCGGAAGACGAGGCGGATCGCCGGTTCACCCAAGCCTTCCAAGCGAATCGCATCGAGGATCACCCCCTCGTCGCAGGGCAGTTCCACCTCCTTCAGCAATCGTGTGCTTTCGGCTTGCTGCTCCGCGAAGAACTCCTCGGCCTGCGCCGCCGTGCGACCGAGCGCGGCGACGACATCGGCGTTGAACGTCCGCAACAAGGGCAACAATTCGCTCCGGATGCGGTTGCGGGTGAAGCGCGGATCGGCGTTGGATGAATCCGTACGATACGGTTGGCCGCACTCCGCGAGGTAGCACAAGAGATCGCTCCGGGGTACGCCCAACAACGGACGCACCACGGGCACGGCGCCATCCCGCCGAATCGGGGCGATGCCGCGCAGACCTTGCAGCCCCGTACCGCGCATCAGTCGGTGTAGCACCGTCTCGGCTTGGTCGTCGGCGTGGTGCCCGGTGGCGATCCAACCGGCGCCAAGTTCGACCGCCAACTCGTCGAACCAGCGGTAGCGCGCGGCCCTGGCGAACGCTTCCAAGTTGTCGCCCGCCGCTTCCGCCGCCATGTCGATCCGCAGGACTTTGCAAGGGAGCTTCCACCGGGTCGCGAGATCGCCGACGAACCGCTCGTCCGCATCGCTCTCCTCGCCGCGGAGCCGGTGGTTGAGATGCGCGACGACAAGGTGGCCCGAACCGCGCAGCGCCGATAGCAACGCGACGCTATCGGCGCCGCCGGAGACCGCGACGATGCCGGGCGCGGAGTTCCAGCCCGGCAGCAGTCGGGTCATCGCATCGGAGACGAGATCGGAGAGCGCCACCATTTCCTCCGTTCGGTACAATCTTATCGAGTGCGGAGTTCGGAATTCGGAGTGTGGAATCGAAGACTTAGCATTCTTGTTCAATTCCGCATTCCGCACTCCGAACTCCGCACTTTCCCCCTTGCGTTCCCCACCCCGGAGGCTATACGTGTCGCCCATTGACGCCAATAGTAACACCGAATCGCCGCCGCCCGCGGGGCCGTTCCCCATCGCGCGGCCGGTGCATCCGC
>JAYTBD010000784.1:0-2994 GCA_043737155.1 Fimbriiglobus sp.
GCGGCCGCAAGCAACTGTTCGCCGAGCAGAAAATCAGCCTCACGAGCGAGAAGTCGATTTTCCCGGTGCCGACGGGGACCGACGTGGTGATCTTCGCCATGGCCGACAAGCCGCTGCGGAAGGTGACCCTCACGCCCAAAGCCGAAGGCAAAAAGCTTTGGGAGAAGACGAGACCCGGCGACGGATTCGTACCGGTCCTCGGCCCGGTTCGCAAAGATGGCGGCCAGCGCGAAGTCCTCGGCTGGGAGAAATCCTCCGAATACGGCTTCGAGACCTTCACCCTGCAATTCCGCGGCGAAGACGCCGTCCGCGAACTCGTCGAATTCGAGTACACGCTCACCGATAAGGACGGCGTCACCGCCAAGCGGGCGATCACCATCCAGGTGAACGAGGACCAACCGCCGCTGGTGGAAGTGGCCGTGGACGTACTCCGCAAGGTCGGCAACTCGTACATGTGTACGCCGATCGCGATGATCCCGTTCGTGACCGAGAGCCGGGTCAGCGATGACACCGGTCTCGCTAAGGTCGAGTACGACTACACGTACACGAAGGTCGAATCGTCTATCGTGTCGACGGTGCAAGCGCAACTCGCCGGCGGTCTCGCCGCGGGATTCGGCGGACCGGTGCGGAACTTCGGGATCGTCGGCACCGTCGCCGGGAACCGTATCGTGTTCGAGCAACTCGGTACCAAGTCCGAGCAGAAGCAATTCGGCTCCGCCGCCGTCAACCGCTTCCTCGATGAACAGGGACGGCTGACGCGCGAAACGGCGGCGCAACTCGATTTGATCCTCGCCGCGAATCGGGATCGGACGCTCCAACCCGGCGTCGTCAAGCAGATCAAGTTCTCCGATGCCGACGTCGACTACTTCGACTTGGCGGCGAACCTCAAAACGCTGCCGGTGCCGGACACGGAGATTCAACCGCGCTACAAGATCGACCTCAATATCACCGCCACGGACGTGAACACGGAACTCACCGACAAGTTCGGCAAGCCGCTGCCGGGTAAGAAGTCGTCCAACATCGAACCGATCCGGCTGCTGGTCGTGTCGGAAGGGGATTTGCTCGCGGAGATTTTGAAGGACGAAGAAACTCAGACGGTGAAGCTTGACGAAATCCTCAAGCGTATCGTCGATTGCGAAGTCAAGCTGAGCCAGGAACTCGGCCTGTTGTCGCCATACGTCCAACTCGGCGGAGAGCTCTCTGACCAAGCGAAGAACCAGATCAGTAGTTCGGCCGTCCGCGCTTTGGATATTCTCCAAGACGTGAACAAATCGCGGGAGCAACTGTCGTCGGTGCTGGTCGATTACGAGCGGCTCTACCGCGAAATCAAAACGAATCGGTGCAACCCGAAGCTGCTCGAAAAGTACATCAAACCCGATGGCACGGGCATCATCCAAGAGACCCGCCGAATCCTCGACGGCACCAATCCGGACGGATCGTTCCCCACGGCCGAGGCGGCCCTCGGGGCATTCCAGAGTACGCTCAACAATAAACAGCTTCCGCCGCAGCCGGAGATCGACGCGGCCCGTTTGCAACTGGCCAACCTCCGCAATGTCCTCGGCAAGTTGCGTAGCTTGTCGGGCAGCTTGGTAGACGTGTCCAAGGTCCGCAAAGATCTCCAAGATTTGATCGATCTCGAGAAGAAGCTCCGGGAGGATGTCGAGAAGGTGGCCATCGCGGAGCGGGAACGTCTCCAATCGCCGTCGATCACCTCGAACCGACCGGTCGAGGTCAAGGTCGGCCAGTCGGTGAACGTCAAGCACGCCATCGACTGGAAGCTCTACGCGAAGGGTGAGTTGGTCGTCTCCATCGAAACCCCGGCCGGATCGGAACTGAAAGTCGCCAAGGATATCACCGTGAAAGACGACAAAAACGACTTCGCCTACGATGTCACGGCGGGCATGAAGCCGGGGAGTTACACCCTGAAAATCAAACCGTTCGTCGGCAACGTCGTCGAACAGCAGATCACCGTGATCCCGTAGCGGTGGCAAAAATGAGACCGCGGCAGGGTTATTCACGACCGGCTGCCTCGTCTGAATAGCAGGTGACCGTCGCCCGACTCAACCGAACGAACGATCTCCACCGGAGGTTTCCGATGACACCGACTCGGTTTCCCATTCTGCCGAGCATCACCGCCGTGACGGTTGCGATGTTTCTGCTCACGTCCGTGCTGCTGGGGCAAGATCCGGCCAAACCGGCGACACCCGCGGCGCCGACGAGCGAGCAGGAACTCAAGACCAAGCAAGAGTACAACGCCGGTCTGTTCGTCAAATTCAAAGAGAGCCTCTTCCGACTCGCCAAGCGGTTGGAGAAGAGCGAACGGGCCGAGGACAAAGAAACCGCCAAGACGATCCAACGGGCCATCGAACTGGCGTTGAAGGAAAACGTCGACGGCCAATTCCAGAAGCTGATCGTCGGCTTGTCCAAGAACGGCAAGACCATCGGCGACCTCGGGGCCATCTCCGCCGACGAAAAGCAACTCGGCAAGATGCTCCAAGACATCCTCACGATCCTCAACACCGACGACGAATCGGCCCGCATCAAAGCGGAGATTGCCAAGCTCGAAGCCCTGTTGAAAGAAGCGAAGATCATCAAGCAAAACACCGAGAGCGTCCAAGCCCGCACCGAATCCAACAGCGGCGATCCCAAGCGGCTGACCAAGGAACAGCAGGACCTCGCGCAGCGGACCAAAGAACTCGCCGATAAGGCCGCGGGCAAAGACCCGGCGAAGCCGGGCGACAAGCCGGCCGATCCGAAGGCCGACGCCAAAGCCGAGCCGAAAGCGGGCGAGGCCGGCGGCGACGAAAAAAAAGACACCGGCGCCGATAAGGGCGAAGCCAAGGGCGGGGAACCGAAGGAAGGCGCCGGCGAACCGAAGGACGGCGGCAAGGGCGAACCGAAAGACGCGGGCATGCCCAAAGTCGGCGGCGATATGGCGAAGGAAGGCGACGCCGGGATGCCCAAGGACGCCAAGCCCGGTGAGGCGAAGCCGAG
>JAYTBD010000785.1:0-2993 GCA_043737155.1 Fimbriiglobus sp.
TCTTTGCAGATGCTCAGGCCGTCGATGCCGGGGAGCATCACGTCGAGGAGCAGCACGTCCGGGATCATCTGCTGGGCTTTGCGCAGGCCTTCTTGGCCGTCGTGCGCCACGAGCGTCTCGTACCCCTCGCGGGAGAAGTACCAGCTCAAAGACTGCACGAGGCCGCGCTCGTCTTCGATGATCAGGATGCGGGGTTGGGCCACGGTACCCTCGGCATTGCGGATTGGGGATTTCGGATTTCCTGAACCATGAATCGACTCCGTGGGATCAGCCGAATCGGCCCGTGATGTAATCTTCGGTCTGCTTCTGCGTGGGCCGTGTGAACATCTGCTCGGTCGATCCGGATTCGATCAGCTTCCCCTCGAAGAAGAAGCCGGTGGTATCCGACACGCGAGCGGCTTGCTGCATATTGTGCGTGACGATCACGATCGTGTACTGCGTCTTGAGTTCGAAGATCAAGTCTTCGATCTTGGACGTCGACTTCGGGTCGAGCGCGCTGGCCGGTTCGTCCATCAGCAGCACTTCGGGGTCGGTCGCCAACGCGCGGGCGATGCAAAGCCGCTGCTGTTGGCCGCCGGAGAGCGCGAGCGCCGAGGATTGCAAACGGTCCTTCACTTCGTCCCAGAGCGCGGCTTGTTTGAGACTGCGTTCGACAAGGTAATCGAGGCGGGCGCTGTTGGCGCCGCCGGCGACGCGCGGCCCGAAGGCGACGTTCTCGTAGACCGACTTCGGAAACGGATTCGACTTTTGAAACACCATGCCGACGCGCTGGCGGAGATCGACGGTGCTCACGTTCGAGTCGCGGATGTTCTTGCCGTCGAGGGTGATGTCGCCGGTTTGGCGGGCGCCGTCGACGAGGTCGTTCATGCGGTTGATGAGCCGCAGGAGCGTCGATTTGCCGCAGCCGCTCGGGCCGATGAACGAAACGACCGAGCGCTCGGGCATGCTGAAGTTGATGTCGAAAAGGGCCTGCTTGCTGCCGTACCAGAAGTTCACGCCGGTCACGGCGATCTTCGTGCGCTGACTCGCCGGGATGCCCGGCACGCCGATGGCGGTCGGGGTCGATTGGCGCGAGCGGATGATCTCCGAGAACATTCGAGACACGTCGCGGCACTCCCCATCCGAGATGCTCATAACCTACGGAGCGAATGTGTAGACCGCGTGAAGTTTCGATCGGGCTTCACAATTCCGCCCGCGATTGTTCGGAACTCCGCCCCGGAATCGCCCGCGCCAGTAAAATGACCGCACCGACACACCGGACCGCGGCGGATCGACCCATGCAACCGAGGAAGTACCTCGCCCCGAATGTCATCGAGCTGAACGTCGCCGCGGGCAAACCGCTCGGGGTGAACATCTACCTCATCGATGGCGGCACCGAATTCGCGCTGCTCGACATCGGCCAGACCGAGACGCTCAACGAAGTCATCGACCTCATCCGCGCGATGGACTTCCCGCTGTCCAAATGCAAGATGCTGCTCGCCACACACGCCGACGCCGACCACGTGCAAGCTTTGGCCGCGGCCCGCGACCGCTTGAAGACGAAGACGGCCGCGCACGCCCGCGCCGCCGTCGCGATCGAAGCCGGGGACGAAATAGAAACGTTCGCCAAGATCACGGCGCAGAACTTCAGCATCCCGATGCCGCCCTGCAAGATCGACGTGAAGCTCAAAGAAGGCGACGTGATCAAGATCGGCAAATTGAAGCTCGACGTCTGGCACACCCCGGGGCACACCCCCGGCCAACTCAGTTTCAAGCTCGGCAACTTGCTCTTCAGCGGCGATAACATCTACAAGGACGGCTGCGTCGGCGCCATCGACGCCCACCACGGCTCGAACATTCCCGATTTCATCGCCTCGCTCAAACGCATCCAAAATGACGATTGCGACTTTCTGCTGCCGAGCCACGGCCCCGCTTTCCGCCACGACCCCGCGATTTTGCAGAGCGCCATCGACCGGCTGACCGGGTACCAGTACCTCGCCGACTTCGGCACCTGCGCCGTCCGCTGGCCCTTGCAAGAAGAATGGGAACGGGCGATTTTGAACGGGGATGTGCCTGTCTTGGAGTGATCAGTGATCAGAATGAGAAATGACCTCGGTGCGGTTCTGTCTGACCACCGACCACTGACCACCGATCACTGCTATGACCCAACAATACCTCGAGCTCGCCGAACTCGCGGGCGGGTTCATCCACGAGATCAAGAATCACCTCAACACCCTGTCGTTGAATCTGCAATTGCTCGCGGAGGATATCGAGGACCCCGAGACGCCGCGCGAACGCCGCGCCGGCGAGCGCGTCGCCAAGCTCACCGACGAGTGCCGACGGCTCGTCGATTTATCCAACGACTTCCTCCGCTACGCGCGCATCAACGACTTGGAAACCGTTCCCACGCACCTCGACGAGGTGCTGAGCCGGATGGTCGATTTCCTCGGTCCGACCGCGCGGGCGCAGAACATCGAAGTCGATTGGCACGCGGAACCCGATCTGCCGATGGTCGCCCTCGACGTGGAACTTTTCGAGAAGGTGCTGCTGAACCTGATGCTCAACGCCGAGGACGCCATGCCCGACGGCGGCGCGCTGACGCTGCAAGCGCGTGCCGAAGGGAGCGAGGTCGTGGTCGATGTGATCGACACCGGTTGCGGGATGGAGCCGGACCTCGCGGAGAAGGTGTTCGTGCCGTTTCTGACGACCAAGGCCAACGGGAACGGTCTGGGGCTGGCGACCGCGAAGAAGATCGTGCTCGCCCACGGTGGGAGCATCGCGGTCCAGAGCGAACCGGGGCGCGGGACGAAATTCACGATCCGATTGCCCGCAGTTGCAAATTGATCCACCCGAGTAAATCCCCCGACCAAGGGTGCCCTTCCCTCTCGAATTCCAACGTGTGCTCGGCCTCCGGGTAGTCAATGATCGCGATACTCCGCGCACGGGTGAACTTCGCCATGAGCTTCCGCGTCGTGGCGTTGTCCAAGATGCGATCCTTCCCCGCCAGCATCAGC
>JAYTBD010000786.1:0-7350 GCA_043737155.1 Fimbriiglobus sp.
TCGAAGATCTCGTCGTCGAAGTAGCCGGACGCCGCGCGGAATTGTTCCTTTTGCCAATGCTCCAGCGGCACGCGGAAGGAACTCCACTCCCAAACGAGCTTGTCCGCGTCCAGCTTTACCTTTCCCATACCGTAAGCGAGGTGCTCGTACTCGCCGACATGGGCTTCTAGCGTAGCCGTGGGGGGTTCGTCCGCTTTGCGGTCCCGGTTGCGTTTCGTTTTCGCGGTCGCTTTTTCGTCGGCCTCGGCTTTGTCCACGCCTCGGTAATACGCGGTCCAATCTTTGGCTTCCAAGCCGAGCATCCGGTCGATGAGCGAATTGGTCAGGGCGATGTTGAGCTTCGATTCGTGCAAGTTGTTCAGCATCGCGAAGCCGAGCTTCTCCTCGGGGAGCAGGGTGATCTGCACGCGGAAGCCGTCGATGACCCCGCCGTGGGCGACGACGAGTTTGCCGCGGTGATCGTAGACGACCCAGCCCATGGCATAACTGATTTGCTTCGACTCCGGGTAGATGCTCGCGATCAGCCCCTCTTTGCGCATCGGCGTGTGCGGCTGCATCGTTTCGCCGAGGTGCTTCGCCGCGATGATCTGCTTGCCGCCGTGCTCGCCGCGGTTCAATTGGAACTGCACCCACGTCGCCAGATCGCGGATCGACGCGGACATCGAACCCGCGGCATCCGGCTCCTTGGAATCGTACTCCGCCATCGGCACGACCTTGCCACTCCGCAGTTCGTGGCCCGCGGCGCGGTCGGGATTCCGCTTCGCTTCGACCGTCGTGAACGCCATCGATTTCATCCCGAGGGGTTCCGCGATCCGCTTGCGGACGAGATCGGCATAACTTTCGCCCGTGCGGTTCTCGACCGATTTACCGGCGGCGGTAAACGGGAGGCTCGAATACTGGTAGCCGCCGCGAAACGGTGCCGTCAGGGGCAACTTGGCGGTGCGGCGCACGACTTCGTCCGCGTCCCAGGGCGCGCGGTACCAAAGGAGATCGTGCCCACCCAAGCCGCTGCGGTGCGTGAGCAGATCGCGGATCACGACGAGTTTGTCTGCGCTCGGATCGGAGAGCCGGAAGGTGGGCAGATGCTTGCGGACGGGGTCGTCCCAAGCCACGTCGCCGGATTCAACGAGCGACGCGACCAAGGCGCTCGTGAACGCCTTGGTGCAGGACGCCAGCGGAAACAGCGTGTCGGCGGTCACGGGATCGTCGCGGCCGAGGGTCTTCGTTCCATAGCCGGCCAGGTGAATGACCTTGCCATCTTTCACGATGGCCACGGCCAAGCCCGGCGCTCGCCAAGCGGTCCGCGCCGCGTCCAAGGTTTTAGTCATCTCGGCTTCGTCCCAGCGCGGCGCGTCGGCAATCGCAATTCCGGGCGCGAAGATCAGCAAGACAGCGGAGCAACGGAAGTGCATCGTGGCCACCGTGAAATGAAAAAACGCGGACGATCCTTTGGGATCGCCCGCGTTGGAGTTGTGTCAAATTCGATCAGAGGCCCGAGCCGCCGCTGAATCCGATCTTGCCGCCGCCTTGGCCGAATCCGCCACCTTGGCCGAATCCGCCGCCGCCCTGGCCGAATCCGCCGCCGCCCTGGCCGAATCCGCCGCCACCTTGGCCGAATCCGCCGCCACCTTGGCCGAATCCGCCGCCACCTTGGCCGAAGCCCCCTTGTCCAAAGCCACCGCCGCCTTGGCCGAATCCGCCTTGGCCACCACCTTGGCCGAATCCGCCGCCTTGCCCAAAGCCACCTTGACCGCCGCCGCCGGCGAAGCCGAGTGCGCCCCCGGAAATCGTAGGCACCGTTTGGACGCCGATACCACGAAATCCGGCTCCGTAAACGCTATTGCCGAGTGTGTTGCCGCCGAAGCCTCCACCTCCGCCACCTTGGCCGCCGCCACCTTGGCCGAAGCCACCTTGGCCGCCGCCCTGGCCGAAGCCACCTTGACCGCCGCCCTGGCCGAAACCACCTTGGCCGCCGCCCTGGCCGAATCCGCCTTGGCCGCCGCCTTGGCCGAATCCGCCTTGACCGCCGCCTTGGCCGAATCCGCCTTGACCGCCGCCTTGGCCGCCTTGGCCGAAGCCGCCTTGACCACCACCTTGGCCGCCCTGACCACCGCCACCTTGTTGACCAGCGGCTTGACCGAGGGCCTGTACGAATTGCAGTTCATACAGCGCCGCCTGAAAGCGGAGATCGTTGGGTCGGAGCACGCGCGGTGCGCCGGGTTGAAGGTAGCCGCTGGGGCGGAATCGGCTCTGGAAGCCGGGTTGCTGAGCGGAGGCCCGCTCGAAGAACATCGGCACCACAGAACACGCCCCGAGGACGCACGCGGCGGCCCCGAGGTACCGGGTCAATGTGCGAAACATGGACGACCTCAAAGTATGTTGGGCGACGAGGGGTTCCGCTCAAAAGCGAGCGGACACGTCACCGCGCGACAAACGAACCGTCGAAAAGAATTTCACAACTTCCGGTTGTGGGCGAACGTAATCCGGGCGAAACCAGTCAAAGGGTGTACGGTGTCAAAAGCCCAATCGGCATCGGAGTCGGCCCGGGGCGCAGGCTGACAATTTCTGTATTGTGAAGCAAGTTGAAAGACTCGTCAACCGGCAATGCTCGGGTTCTCATCGAGTCGGCACATCTCGCGCCACCCCCGTGGAAGAACCCGCATCGCCCGAAGCCGACGTCTCTTGCAAAACGCAGTCGCCGTCGTTTCGTTGGTCGCCGCGCAAAAATTGTTCCGCCGCGCCGGATTTTCCCGGCATCTGCACTTGACCCAGGAATTCACCACGTTATTACCGCCCCACTTCTGCACGGAACTTCGTGCGGTCCGGGTGGGGAACCCGGGCCGTACCGCTCGGCGGGTCGACTCGGTCGTGGGGTTGGGGAGCCACACGGTCGGGGAGAACAGCCCGTTCGAGCTTTAAAAAGGGGGGATGCGGCTTATGCGCACCAGATTGCTAGGGGGATTGGCGGCACTGGCCGCGGTCATCACGACCGCTTTACCGGGCCGGGCCCAAGGGCCGGGGTTGTACTCCGGCGGGCTTTCGGACTCCGGCGGCTTGCCGGGGTTGCCATCGGAGACCGTCCCGTTGCCGTTGGGCAATCCGGGGCAGCAGGGTTTCTACGCGTTCGGGGACTTGGGATACTACTCCCAAACTTGGACGCTCGGCGACCAAGTCATCGCCCGCCGCGGCCTCATCGATTCCACGGGTGCCGTCACCGGCACGCCGGGGGCGTTCATCGGCTCCGGCACCCCCGCGCTGACCACGTCCGACTTCGGCCGCCGCAGCTTCATGCCGGCGATGAACATCGGCGTCGGCTACAAAACGACCGACGGCACGAGCGTCACGGCCCGGTTCATGGGTCTCTCGGGGACCTCGTACAACGCGTCGGCGACCCTCGTGCCGCCCGGCTTCGTCGGGACCAACAACCTCGCGGACACGTATGTGACCTCGGGGGTGTTCAACTTCCCGCCGCAGTACGCCGGCCCGCGTGCGAAGACCACCCTCGAAAATGCGTTCAGGTTCAACCCGGTCTTCAACCAATTCGGCCCGTTCGGGCAGTTCCAGTTCTTCGACTTCTTGGGCGACGGTTTGTTCTACGGCGTGTGGAACGGGGCCAGCACCCAAGTGTTGAAGTACACGACCAACTACCAAGAAGTCGAGATCGGGGCCCGCGTCCCGATGTTCCAAACGGAGACCTCCCGCATCTACGCCTTGGGCGGTGCTCGGTTCCACTGGTTCTACGAACGGTTGAAATGGATCGCGACCAGCTATGACGTCGACGGCGGGACGCTCCCGCAATGGCAAGCCGAGTACACCAACACGCTGTCGCAGCGCATGTACGGCCCCTACGCCGGCGTCGGCCACGACGTCTACTTGGGCAGCCGCTTCGCCGTCAGCGGCGATCTCACCGGGGCGTTGCTCCTCGGCGTCATCAAAGAGCGGGCCAAATATAAGCTCTCGGACGACTCCGTATCGAACAAACGCTCGGTCAACGAGCTCCGCATGGTGCCCTCGGCCGGGGCGAACTTGAACCTCTGGTGGTATCCGCTCCAAGGCATTCAAGTCCGCGTCGGCTACAGCGCGAACACCTTCTTCAACACGAAGAACATGGACGCGCCCGTCGGCTTCAATATGGGTGCCATCGACCCCGGCTACGGCGATCAGGCATTCCGCATGATCCACGGGTTGAACGTCGGTCTCGGCTTGTTCTTCTAAGCAACGGCTCGATCCCCGCGGGGCCGCCCCCTTCGATCCGCTCCCGCCCGGGAACGGATCGAAGGGGGCACCCGAATTGGTGGACTCTTCACGGTCGCTTATACATCCGAACGCACTTCCGCCGTCTCCGGCGACCGACGATCATGCCGTGGCGACTTCGATCCGCCTGGTCTTTCCGGCGGTTGCCCTATCCGCTTTCCGGGGAACCCTGCCCAGACGGATCCCGTGTTCCAAGAGTAGCTGCCGGCCCGCTTTCGCCGCCGTTTGGTGCTCGGTCGCTTTGTCGTCGTGCCAAGCGACGGCGCGCTGCAACGCTTCGGCCGCCGTCAGAAATGCCCGGGCCGCACGCTCGAATTCGGGCGGGGCTTCCGGGAGCTCGGGTTCCGGTTCGGTGCGCTCTTCTTTCGGAACCACGCTGATCGTCCCTTCGGATTCCATCGTGGCCAACTTCACCTTCGCCACGGAATCGATGCCATTCGCACGCAATTGGGCCGCGAGTTCGTCGTCGGTGATGCCTTCCTCTTCCATGTTCGCGCGGATCGGTTTGCCGTCTTTCACCAACTCCAAGGGTTGGGGTTCCAACCTGCGTTGCAACCAAGGCCAGCGGTAGGCCAGGCGGTCGAGGACATAGTTCCAGAAAAGTAGTCCGAGCACGCCGGCCAAACCGTTGGGGACGGAGTTGGATTGCGCCGTCATCGACTGAGAGACAACTTCGGAAACGAGCACAACCAGCATGATGTCCGGCAAGCCGAGCGAGCCGGATTGGCGCCTGAGAACGACGCGGAACAGAACCAGCAGCGCGAGATAAACCATCGACGTCCGGAGAAACGACTCCGCGAGGGAGATGTCGGGAACGAACACTTGCCCCCAATCGGGCCATTCGAAACCGGTCACGGGCAATCCCCCGCGGTGTGTCGTTCTCCGGGTTGCAGATGCCGTGCCCACGGGCACATCCGTTGCTGAGGTTTCGAAGGATCGTCACCGTCATTTCCCGCAGGTGGATCATGAATCGCGCACTCTTACTCGCCGCCATCGGAGCCGGCGGTTATTTCGCCTACCGGGCTTTGAAGCCGCGCTTCGATTACCGCGGCAAACACGTCGTCATCACGGGTGGGTCGCGCGGACTCGGCTTGGTGCTCGCCCGGCAACTCGCCTCCGCCGGGGCGCGGTTGTCGATCTGCAGTCGGGATTTCGCGGAAGTCGAACGCGCCGAAGCGGAACTCGCCGGAAGGGGTGCGCGGGTCTACGGCGCCGAATGCGATGTGACCGACCGGGCGCGCGTGCGGGAATTCATCGCCACGGCCACCGTGCGGAACGGGCCGATCGACGTGCTCATCAACAACGCCGGGGTGATCCGCGTCGGACCGTTCGAAGAAATGCGCGAGGAGGATTTCGAGCAGTCGCTGCAAACGCATTTCTGGGCGGTTTTGTACACGACGCTCGAAGTGCTGCCGGCGATGAAAGCGCGCGGCACCGGTCGCATCGTGAACATCGCATCATTCGGGGGCAAGGTCGCGGTGCCGCACCTGCTGCCATACTCCACCGGGAAGTTCGCCCTCGTCGGGTTTTCCAACGGATTGCGGGCGGAAGTGGCCAAAGACGGGATCGTCGTCACGACGGTCTGCCCCGGACTCATGATGACGGGCAGCCACCTGAACGCCGAGTTCAAAGGCCGGCACGCCGAGGAATATGCCTGGTTCGCACTCGGCAACGGCACGCCCGGATTGTCGATGGGAGCGGACACGGCGGCCCGGCAAATACTCAACGCCTGCGCAAGGGGCGATGCCGAGGCGGTACTGGGGTTGCCCGCGAAGCTCGCCGTGATCGGTCAGGCGATGTGTCCGAACCTGATGGCCGATGTGATGGCGTTGGTGAATCGCCATGTGCTGCCCGAACCGGGCGGCATCGGCACCGTCATCCGCCGCGGTAAGGAGAGCCGGGGGATGGTAGCGCCGGCTCTGACGCGGAACATCGACCGCGCCGCCGCGGCCAACAACGAGGTCCAAGCGGCGCCGCAAACGTAAAGTTCACCCCTTCGCTTTCAACTTCGCCAACAACTCCGCGAAATCGGCGGGCGGCTCCGCATCCCAACTCACGAAGTCCTCGGTCTCCGGGTGTTGAAATCCCAGATGTGCCGCGTGGAGCATGGGCCGCTTCGCCCCGCTATCGTCCGGATACGGGATACCCCCGCGCGGTCGGTCGTAGATGCGCTCCCCGCAAAGCGGCGTCCCGGCTTCGCCCAAATGGATGCGCACTTGATGCGTCCGCCCCGTTTCCAAGCGGCATTCGATTTTCGCGCTACCGCCGAGTTCCGACAGCACCTTCACGCGGGTCACGGCTTTCTGACCGCCCGGCGGCTTCAATTCTTTGGAACTGCCGCGCCGACCGTCGCCGCGATCCTTCACGAAGACCGATTCAATGCGACTCTCTTCGGGAATACCGCGCGTCAGCGCGATGTAGCGGCGATCCACCGTGTGCTTGCGGAACTGCGTCATCAAGCTCGTGGCGGCGCGCGATGTCCGTGCGAAGACCAGCAACCCCGTCGTATCGCGGTCGAGGCGATGCACCGGCACCACTTTCCGGTTCGGCGCGCCGAGCAGCGTCGGCAGAAGCTCGGCGAGTGTTTTCGGAAGGAACTTCTTGGCGCGCGGGCCGAACTCGGCCGTCTCTTCCGCGTTGCGGGTCGTCGTCAAGTCGGCCGGCTTGTTCACCACGACGATGGAATCGTCGACGTACACGATTTCGATCTGGTCGAGAATCGGGTTCGGCGGCGCCGGTTCTTTCTTCGCCTTGGGTTTGGCCTTCGGCTTGGTGATCGGCGTGACCACTTCGTCGGACTTCTTCGGCTTCGGCCCTTTGACCGACTTCACCTCGATGGCGCCGGTGGCGATCCAAACCCGGTTCCCGGCCTTGATGCGCTGCTCCGGGGCGCGCGTGAGTTGCCCGGCCACGCGGACATGGCCGCGCTCGACGATCCGTTTGGCTTGCGTCCACGTCAGGGTGAAGCGCTTGCGGAGCATCTCGGCGACGGTCCACCCGGATTCGCGCTTCTCGACGAGGAACTGGATCGCGGGCATGGTAACTCGGTGGAAATCTGATCCCCCTTTCCGCTTCGGAGAGGGGGTGAGCCGGGTT
>JAYTBD010000787.1:0-2988 GCA_043737155.1 Fimbriiglobus sp.
TTAGCTTAGCAGGTGCGGGCGGGTTGGCATGTCGGGTCGGGGTCGACGGCGTGCGTCCGCAGGTGGGCCATGAAGCCGCCGATCGGGATGCCGTCCGCCTCCAAGCCCCACATGCACAACAGCCTCGCGACGAATCGTTCCGGGTGCATCGGCAATGGCTTGCCGATTTTCTCGCACGCCTCGGCCGCCTCGCGGGCGTGTTCGGCCAACGCCCGCGCGTTGGAATCGGGTCCGTCGGCCGGCATCGCTTCCGACTCGCTCGCGGCTCGCTTCTCGGCGCGCCGTTTCTCGTACATCTCGCTCTCGTAGCGTTGCTCCTCCTCGTACTCCAACTGCGCCTCCGAAACTTCCTCGCTGCCCGCGAGCAACTTGCCGTGGCGCATCCGCGTCCGTTCGAGTTCGAGGATCGAATTGGCCGCCGCCGCCACGATGTCGGCGTCCCGATGGGTCAATTGTTTCTTCAGGGCGAGAACCGCCTGGAACACGGTGTCGCTCCAGAGCCGGCCGCGCTCGCGGGCCGACAGCGGCAATTCGGGGAGTTCGGCCGGTGGGGAATCGAACCCGAGCCGGTTCATCGGGAGGGTGGCCAGCATGGTGTTGAACTCCGTAAGGTTGAATTCAGTACATAGGATACAGAAGTATAAGTTCCACTTCTGGGAAGTCAAACGGAAACTCCGGGAATGCGCGAATCGGAATTCTTCGTAACCGGCGGTCGAGTCATGAATGTCATCACGAGCCACCGGGCTTGTCGCGGTGGGCATCGACTCGCACGGCCCCACCGGGATAAACCCGGTGGCTCGTGACTCCCGAACGTGGCGTACTCCGATGCACTTGAGTCAATCCGGATAAATTACCGCGGAGCAACGTCGTCCGGGAGGCGCAATCGTCGCTCCCCGTCCAGTCGTCACAGCCTCCGCGCGGCTTCGGGGAATCGGCCCCCTTCGCCTACGCGGGCGCATCCCCGACCTTCGATACAACCCGCAGCGGTTCCCAACCCTGCGGAGCTTCTCCCCATGCGTCGCGTCGCCGTCGCACTCGTGATCGGATGCTGGGCCATCGTCGGCTGCCGGTCGACGACGGTCTCGCAGTCGTCGCCGATCGTGCGCGGGGCGACCCCAAAAGACGAAGCGGATCATCTGCGACTCGCGGCCGAGCATTTGGACCGCTCCGACGAAGCCGGGGCCGTGCCCCACTTGCAAGCCCACCTCCGCCAGCAGCCCGATTCGATCATGGTGCGGGCCTACTTGGGCGAACTCCTCTTGAAGACGGGCGAACTCGCGGAATCGAAGTCCCACTTCGAACTGTTCGCGCGCGATGCGGCCGGGATCTCGGCGCCGGCGCGGAAACATTTGGTCCACGTCCATACGCGTTTGATGGAACTGGCCGGGCGTACCGACGACACCTTCGGCGAGCAACTGCACCGCGGCATCGGACTGGTGCTGCTCGTGAAGCAATGGCGCGACGCGGACGAACCGGCCGACGCGGCGCTGACCGAACGGACCCTCGTCCAAGCGGTCAAGGCGCTGAAGCTCGCGGATGCCGAGCGAGCCGACGATGCCCGCGTCTGGTTCTATTTGGCAGAGGCATGGTCCCAACTCGATCAGCCTTCCTCGGCCCGCTCGGCCATTCGGAAGGTGATGCACTGCCAACCCGAATGGACGCTGAACGCCCACGAAAGGGAACGCTTGCGGACCCGGTAAATTTTTGGACAGGATGAACAGGATTTGCAGGATGGCAGACAGGAGTTGGGTTGACCTCGATTCTATTTTTCATCCTGCAAATCCTGTTCATCCTGTCCAAAATTCTCCGCCTCCGAAGTGCGACGGGTCGGGTTTCCCATTTCGGCAATTCCCCGCGTTCATTACAATTCGGGGGTAGGACTCATCTCGGCCGGGGACTGACCGTGACGCTGGGCGTTCGTTGTCCGCATTGCGAATCGCAATACCAACTCAGCCCCGACTTGCTCGGCAAGTCCATGCGCTGCCCCAACCCGGACTGTCGGGAAATCTTCGAGGTGCGTTCCGAGGGCGAAGTCACCGCGCCCGAATCGATTCCGGAACGAGTCGCGGTCGGTTCCGCACCGGCCTCCGGTTCGGTCGCCGATTTTCTCCCCGTCTTCGAGATCGAACCCGCTTTCAAGCCGACCGCGATCCTCGACGCCGAAGTCGTGCCGATGGCGCGGAGCTTGCCCCTGCTGCCGAAAGCCGCGCCGATTCCGACGGCCGAGAAGCTGCCCGAAGCGAAGCACCTGCCCGGTCCGCGCGAGGTCGCTTGGGATGCCGAGGCCAACTCGTTCCCGACGGCGCCAAAGCCGAAACCCAAATCCCGTCCGGTCGATGACACCCCGGTGACAGTGCGCAAGAAAGGCCGCGGGCTTTCCAAAGCGGCGCTCGCGCTCATCAGCATCGCTTTCGTCGGGACACTGGTCACCATCGGTGCGATGCTGGTCATCCGCGCGCAGCGGACGGAATCGAAGATGGCGGCGGAAGCGGAGAAGCTCTACGGCGAAGGGAAGTTCGGCGACGCATCGAAGCTGTACGAAGAATTGCTGAAGGAATACCCCGGCAGCGAGAACGCGAAGAAGTACGAATTCTTCGCGCGCCTGAGCGCCTCGCGGCACGCCATCGGCGCCGTGGCCGCGCGGGAGAACCCGACCGGCCCGCTGCAAACCTTCCGCGAGTTCCTCGCCGAGTTCGCCGACTCGCCGTTCGCCCAGCCCGACTCCGGTTTCGGCAGCGACATCGTCCAAGCGGGCCACAAGCTCGCCAACGTCTTCAACGACAACGCCGGCGACCACGTGAAGGAGTACCGCAAGGACCGCAAGAAAGTGCCCGAGTTGGATCTGGCCGACGCTTCGATTCAACAGGGCCGCGAGTTGCTGCCGCAGTTGGAGCGATTCAAAGGCGGCGGGGGATTGTCGTCCGACAAAGCGCGCGAGCAGTTCGACGTCACGGCTGGCGAAGTGACCAAAGAACGGACGCGCTTGGC
>JAYTBD010000788.1:0-2981 GCA_043737155.1 Fimbriiglobus sp.
CGAACGCTTTCTTCGCGGCCTCGATGTCGAATCCCGGTTTGACATCGGGGCGGGGCATGTCGATGAACTTCTTGAGCCGATCCTCTTCGGCCTGTTTGCGGGCCATCACCTTCGGATCGAGTAGGCCCTGCAACCCGCCAATGCGCGCCTTGCGGCTGTTCTGGATGCCGAAGAGTTCGTCTTCCCCCGCTTGGCGATTCGCTTCGCTCCGTTCGACCCACGAGCCGAGGAGCACTTCGAGCCGGTTCAACCGCTGGAGCAAATACGGGTAGCCGACGTCGCGCAGATACTTCAGTTCGGCGACGGTGTTTTGGCGGTTGGTCCGACCGGGGTGCCCGCTGACGAAGATGAGTTCATCCGCGGCGCTGCCGGCCTTGCTCCACTTCAAATAATGTTCGCAGACGATCGGCTTGTCGTTCTCGTAGACGCGGAAGAAGCACATGTCGAGGTCGAAGCGGGGGTACTCGAAGTTGTCCGCGTCGCCGCCGAAGAACGCGATCTGCTTTTCGGGCGCGAACACCAAGCGGATGTCGGTGTACTTCTTGAAGGTGTAAAGGTGGTACGCACCGCCGGAGAAGAGCGTGACGACGTCGGCGCGGACGCCCTCGGCTTCGTCGGCAGCGCCCTTTTCGAGTTCGCCGATCTTCTGCTGCCGGGCCTTGAACGCGTCGGCCGGGGCCAAGCCCTCTTTCACCGCGGCGTTGACTTCGGCGGTCACATCTTTGATCGACATCAAGACGTTGAGTTCCAATCCCTTGCACTTGAGTTCGTCTTTCGACGTCTTGGCTTCGAAGCCGCCCTTCAAATAGTCCTTCTCCTTCGTGGAGAGCTTTTGCAAATCGTCGGCGCCGACGTGGTGGTTGGTCATCACCAAACCGTTGGCCGAAACGAAGCTCCCCGAGCCGCCGGAGTTGAAGCGCACGCTGCTCTTCTGCAAGTGCTCCAGCCACTTGGCATCGGGTTCGAACTGGTACTTCTCCTTCAGTTGTTTGAGCGGCGGGGCCGTGTAGAGCCACATGCCCTCGTCGGCTTGCAGAGTCGGGACGGAGAACGTCATGGCGGATGCGGCCAGCAGGGCCGCCCAGAACCGGGAACGCAGCAGTTTCACGGTTGCCTCCTGAAAATGGAAGTTGCCCCGGCCGTTCGACGCTGATCGGTCGGTGCGGTGAGTCTATGCGCCGGGGGGGGTGCCGGCACGCCGGTTCGCGGGATAGAATGGGGATGGAGGTGCCACATGCCGATTCACGACTGGACTCGAGTTCAATCCGGAACGTTCCACGATTTCCACCAAGGGTGGACGATCGAAATTCGCAACACGCTGAACCGGGGTATCTTGCCCCCGGGCTATTTCGCCATGGCGGATCAACGCGTCAACGGCCCCGAGCCGGACGTACTCGCGCTGCAACGGCGCCTTCCACGACTCCCTCACGTTCGGTCGGGGGGCACTGCGGTATTGGAACGCCCGATGACGCGCCAATCGGCTCAAGCCGACATTTCCATCTACGCACGGAAAGCCAATCGCATCGCGATTCACCATCACCAAGGCCGCGTCGTGGCAATGATTGAAATCGTTTCGCCGGGCAACAAAGACAGCAAAGCGGCCATCGAACAATTCGTCCGCAAGTCATCCGACTTCCTTTACAACGGCATCCATTTGTTGATCGTCGATTTGTTTCCGCCGACGTCGCGCGATCCCTTCGGGGTCCACCATCTCGTGTGGGCCGATTCCACGAGCGAACCGTTTGAGAAACCCCCCGCTGATAAGCCGCTAGCCGTCTCTTCTTATGACGCGGGGGGAGCCCTTGAAGCTTTCGTCGAACCGCTCGCGGTCGGCGACCCGCTGCCGCTAATGCCCCTGTTCATCGAACCGGGGATCCACGTCCTTGTCCCGCTCGAAGAAACTTACACCGCCTCGTGGGACGCATTCCCGAGCATTCTGCAAGACCAACTCCTCGCGGCGGAATGAATGGGTATGAAGCGCTACCGCCCACTTCTGTTCGGCATAGCCATCATCGCTGTGTTTACCCTGCTGTGGAGTTTCAACATGTCGAGCCACCCCCGCGCGAACCCCATCCGCATCGGACACCCAAAAGACGGTCGCGTGGAAAAAACCGAAGCCGAGTGGAAGGCGGAACTCCCGGCCGATGGGTTCCGGGTCGCCCGGCAGAGCGGGACGGAACGCGCTTTTACCGGAGCGACATGGGATACGAAAGCGGACGGGCTGTATCGGTGCGTCTGCTGCGGGCAGGAGTTGTTCGATTCCAAAACCAAGTTCGACTCCGGTACCGGCTGGCCGAGCTTTTGGCAGCCCGCCGATGACGAAGCGATTTCTCTCTTCGGGGATCGCAGCATGTTCGCGTCGCGGGTGGAAGTGACGTGCAGCCGCTGCGACGCCCACTTGGGCCACGTCTTCGAGGACGGTCCCGATCCCACCGGATTGCGCTATTGCATGAACTCCGCCGCGCTGTCGTTCGTTCCGAAGGATAAATGAGTCCGGGTCCACTTGCGATTGCGGCGATTCCCCGCGACGATATATCTCCGGCGAAATCCGTTTCCGTCCTCGGCGACCCATGATTGCCCAAGCCGCGACCCCCAAACTCGATCTGCTCGCTTTCGCCCGCACGGTGCTGACCACCGAGGCGGACGCCTTGCGCGCGGTCGCTGGGCGGCTAGGGGCGAGCTTCGAAGCGGTCATCCGCACGATGGCGTCCTGCGAAGGTCGCATCGCAGTCACTGGGGTCGGGAAATCTGCGGACGTCGGGCAGAAGATTGTCGGGACGCTCAATTCCACCGGCACCCGCAGTTACTTGCTCGACGCGACACGGGCCGTGCACGGCGATTTGGGGATGGTCCACCCGCACGATGCGGTGCTGGTGCTCTCCCACAGCGGCGAGAGCGAAGAGCTGATGCGCTTGCTCGGCCCGCTGAAGGACTTGGCAGGGCCGTTGCTAGCGATTACCGCCAATGCGAACAGCCGGTTG
>JAYTBD010000789.1:0-7332 GCA_043737155.1 Fimbriiglobus sp.
CGGAAGCCGCTTCCATTTTCTTCATCGTGTCGAGGACCGGCTCGCGGCTCCGTCCATCGAGGAAACCTTTCGCGGTCTTGGCGGCCACGCTGTAGGCGCCGCTGGTGCAGAGGCCGGCGCACGGCCCCAAGCAGGTGCCGAGTTCGTAGCGCAGGCACTGCGGAGCGCGGTCGTCTTCGAAGAGTCGACCGACATCGGCGAAGCTCATGCGGGTCTTGGCCGGGCAATCGCGCAAGCCGAAGAAATGGTTGAGCCGGCGTACCGCCTCTTCGGAGCGACCGCGTCCGGAGAACGGTCCGTAAATCGCGAGCTCCTTCCCCGTCGGTTCGCGCGTGAGATGGACGTAGCTCGCGGGCCCGCGACCGAGGCAGAGGTAAACGTAGGCTTTGCGGCCGGGTTGACCGAGGACGTTGAAGCGCGGGCGGAATCGACGGATCAGTTCCAACTCGCGCAGCAAGGCGGAAAATTCGTCGGCGGCTTCTTCCCACACGAGGGTGCAAGTGTGCTCAAGGATCCGCCCGGCTTTCGGGTCGCGGCTCTTCACCCGGAAGTAACTGAGCAGCCGCGCTCTCAAGTTTTTTGCTTTGCCGACGTAAACGATCTGCCGCTTGTTGCCGAGCATCGCGTAGACGCCGGGCGTCCGCGGGGCTTCGATGGCGACAAATGCTTTGAGCTTGGCGATGGATCGGGTGCGGAACTGCCGGCCGCACGGGACCGTGCAAACGGTGCGGTAAGCGCTGGTGCCGAAGCCGGGGAACGCTTCGGCAATGGGATTGGGGAACAACGAGGGCAACTCCGTGCCGCGAGAACGCATTGGCCAATTCCGTGGGCGACTTCCGTGTAGAAAGATGATTGTAGCGATTCGACCGAGAAAAGTGGAAAGGGAGAATATGCCGAAATAGCTGCTCCGCGGGTGGAAATGACTCTGCACATGCGGCCTATTGTGAATTGTCGGATGGGGAATTCGTCCCCGTTCGAGCACATCACCCTGTTTCTGGAGTATCCGTGAAGAAGTTGCTCGCTCTGGCCGTCGCCCTGTTCGTGTCGGCCCCGGCCTTCGCCGAAGACAAAGCCGAAAAGACGATCGCCGAAACCGCGATGGCCAACAAGGATTTCAGCACCCTCGTGACCGCGATCAAGGCCGCCGGCTTGGCCGAAACCTTGAATGGCGAAGGGCCGTTCACGGTGTTCGCCCCGACCAATGAAGCGTTCGCCAAAGTCGACAAAGAAGCCCTCGCCGCCCTGCTCAAAGACAAAGAAAAGCTGACCGCCGTGCTGAAGTGCCACGCCGTGAGCGGCAAGGTCATGGCCGAAGACGTGATGAAGCTCGACGGCAAAGAAGTCGAAACCCTCCAAGGGTCGAAATTCAAAGTCACCGCCGTCGACAAAGTTGTGAAGATCGGCGATGCCACCGTGAAGGTCACCGACATCAAGTGCAAGAACGGCGTGATCCATGTGATCGACACCGTGCTGATGCCGACCGCCAAGTAAGCTGGTAAGTGATTTATCGCGACGGCCCGAGCTTTCGCTCGGGCCGATTTTATTTGCGTGCTTTCGGTGTTTCGTCGTCGTAGGCGTTCACGATTTTCATAACCAGCGGATTGCGGACGATGTCCGTGTCTTCGAGGGTCAGCACCGAGATCCCCTCGACGTTGCGAAGCCGTTGCACGGCATCGAGTAATCCGCTCTTGACGTTCCCCGGCAAATCGACTTGCGTCATGTCGCCCGTCACGACGATCTTCGAGTTGAGGCCCATCCGCGTCAGGAACATTTTCATCTGCGTGCAGGTGGCGTTCTGGCCCTCGTCCAAGATGATGCAGGCATTCGAGAGCGTCCGGCCGCGCATGTAGGCCAGCGGGAGAATCTCGATAATGTCGTTCTCCAAGTATTTCTTGACGATGTCCGGTTCCATGATGTCGTTGAGCGAATCGAACAGCGGCCGGAGGTATGGGTTGATCTTGGCGATGAGGTCGCCGGGGAGGAAGCCGAGGCGCTCGCCCGCTTCCACGGCGGGGCGGACGAGGACGATTTTTTTCACCTGACCGGTGCGGAGCAGCGTCACGGCCCAACCGACCGCGAGGTAGGTCTTCCCCGTCCCCGCGGGGCCGACACACAAGACGATGTCGTGTGTTTTCAGGGCTTGGACGTATCGGCCTTGTCCATCGGTACGGGGTCGGACATACCGTCCCGAGTCCATCGCGGACAGTGCGTTCCCCGCCCCGCGGCCATCCCCCCGGACGACTTCGAGGGCGACTTTCACATCTTCGGGCACCAGTCGGCCGTTCTTGCGGAGCAAGCCGCGCAACTGGCTGAAGGCCCGTCCGGCTTGGTCGACGGATTCTTCGGAGCCTTCGAATTGAAGTGTGTCCCCGCGCGCGACGACCTTGACCCCGAGCGTATCGCGTACCGTGCGGAGAAATTGATCGCGCGGGCCGAATAGAATCACCGCCTCCTCGCGACTATCGAGGGTGAGCGTCTTCGAGACCGACTGGGTTTCCGACATCGAATGGCCCCGGGTGAATCCGCATCGAGTAGTGACACCGCCCCGCGGTCGGGGTTCAACGCGCGAACCAAAGATACACCACCGGCCCCGCGAACAAGATCGAATCGATGACGTCTAGAACGCCGCCGAAACCGGGCACGCTGCGCGAGGCGTCCTTCGCCAAGGCATCGCGTTTGATCAGCGATTCGGCGAGGTCGCCGAGGACGCCCGTACTACCGACGACCAAACCGAAGGCGGCCGCTTCGACGATGCCCCCCTCGAACAATGGGACGAACCGACCGGCCGCAATCGCCGTTCCCATGGCGACGACCAGCCCACCGGCGAGACCTTCCCACGTTTTCTTGGGGCTGAGCCGGGGTGTCATCGGATGTTTTCCGAAAGCGCGGCCCGCGAAGTAGGCGCCGATGTCGCAGCACTTGGGAACGAAGATCGCCAGCGCGAGCATCCATCCGGTGTGCTCCGACGGCAACCAACGGATCATCAGGAAGAAGCTCGGCAGCAGCCCGAGGTAGCCAACGACGAGCAACGTGTGCGCGATGCGGGAGACGCATTGGCCCGGTTGGAGGTAGAAAAATAACTCGACGAGGAAGGTTAGGATTAGGAGTGCGGCTAGTAGGAAAGGCCCGGAGACCTCACCCCCCCACCCCCTCTCCGAAACGGAGAAGGGGAGTAAGAATGGGGTCAGTACGAACGCCGCGACTCCGAGCCAGCACAACCACTCGCGCGGCCGATGCTCCGCCGCGATCAGCGACACGAATTCCCGCGTCGCAAGCACGCCGACGATGAGTGCGAGCAGGAGCAAGATCGGAAAATACGGGGCGAAGAAGGAATCGAAGTACAACACGCCCCCGGCCGCGGCGGCCATGAGCGAGCCCAGGAGCAGGCGGGTTTTCAACATGCGGGCGCGGTCATCAAACGGCTCCGCTGAGATTGACGAGCCCGCCGAAGCGGCGCTCGCGCGCGGCGAACGCCCGGCAGGCATCGTGAAGCGTCCCGGCATCGAAGTCAGGCCAGCACTTCGGCGTCACCCAGATTTCGGAATAGGAGATCTGCCAAAGCAAATAATTGCTGACGCGCATCTCACCGGCGGTCCGCACCAAGAGATCCGGATCGCGCATGCCGACGGTGTAAAGCGAGTTCGTAATGGCATCGTCGTCGATGTCTGCCGGTTCGAGGTCGCCGTTGCGCACCCTCACGGCCAACGAACGCACCGCGTCAACGATCTCCGTCCGGCTGCCGTAATTGATCGCCAAACAGAGCGACAGTCCGGTGTTCGCGGAGCTGAGAGCAATGCTGCGATCCATCTCGCTTTGGACATCGTCGGGGATGCCTTCGCGCCGACCGATCACGGTGAAGCGGATGTTCTCGTCGAGAATCAACCCGCGCTCGTCGAGCAGGTACTGCTTCAACAACGCCATGAGGAAGTCGATCTCGGGCTTGGGCCGCTTCCAATTCTCCGCACTGAAGCAATAGAGCGTGAGCTGATCGACCCCGAGTTGACAGCATTCGGTCACGGTGGCGCGCACGACGTCGGCGCCCTTCAAATGGCCGGCGATGCGTTCGTCGCCGCGCTCCACGGCCCAGCGACCGTTGCCGTCCATGATGATGGCGATGTGCCGGGGCAGGCGGGCGGGATCGACCCCCACCCCGCGGCAATACGCAACGCTGTCGTGATCCTTCGACGGCATGGCTACTTCATGTGAATGGTTTGCGCGCGATCCGGCCCCACCGACACGATCGACACCGGCAAGCCGACCAGTTCTCGAATGCGCTCGACGTACTTCCGCGCCGCCGCGGGGAGGTCGGCCGGTTTGCGGCACCCGGTGATGTCTTCGCTCCAACCGGGCAGCGTTTCGTATTCCGGTTCGCACTGCTCGAGTTCGTACGCGTCGCTCGGGAAATGCGTGATCCGCTCGCCGCGGAGCGTGTAGGCCCGGTTGATCTTCACTTCCTTCAAGCCGCTCAGCACGTCGAGCAGCATCACCGTGACTTCATCGGCGCCGGCGAGCGCGGCGGTGTGGCGCAGTGCCACGGCGTCGAGCCACCCGGTCCGGCGCGGTCGGCCGGTCACGGTGCCGAACTCCCGGCCGATCTTGCGAATCCGCTCGCCGATACCATCGGGGCCGTCGTCGAGTTCCGTGGGGAACGGACCGCGACCGACGCGCGATGTGTAAGCTTTGATCACCCCGATGATCCGCGTGATGTGCCGCGATGGGATACCGGTGCCGGTCCAGATTCCCGATGGCAGGCTGCTACTGCTCGTGACGTAGGGGAAGGTACCATGGTCCACGTCCAATAATGACCCTTGGGCGGCTTCGAAGAGAATGTCCTTGCCCGCCGCGAGGCCCGCTTGCAAGAGCCGCGTCGTATCTGCGATGTGGGGTCGCAGCCGCTCGGCATAGCCGAGATATTCGTCCGCCAACTGGTGCGCGTCGAATGATTTGCCGCCGAAGGCTTGCAGGAACTTGTTCTTGAACGGGACGATCTGTCGGAGGCGGTTTTGCAAGTGGTGGGCGTGCAGCAGTTCGCCGATTCGAATCGCATGGCGCCGTCCAACTTTGTCTTGGTAGCACGGGCCGATACCGCGGCCCGTCGTGCCGATCTTGGAATCGGCATCGGCTTCGGCGAGTCGCTCTTCTTCCATGTGGTACGGGAAGATCACGTGGGCATGATCGCTCAACACGAGGTTCTTCCCGACGGGCACACCGGCATTCACGAGTTGATCGACTTCTTCCATGAACCGCGGTGGATAGACCACGAGCCCGTTGCCGATGACGGACGTGACGTGCGGTTTGAGAACACCCGTTGGCAGAAGAGAGAGTTTGAAAGTGCGGTCGCCCCAAACGACCGTGTGACCCGCGTTGGCCCCGCCGTTGTAACGCACCACGAACTGCTGGGAATCGCCGAGGAGATCGACGATCTTCCCTTTGGCTTCGTCGCCCCATTGGAGACCGACGACACACGTTGCGGGCATACGGACCTTCGGGCCGGAACTGCGGGGGAGACTTCGCCAGATTCCACGTTAGCCCGACCGGGGGCCTCGTCAAGGGTCGAAGCCGAGGGCGAGCCACTCTTCGAGCGTGCGGAAGTTGGCGGGTGGGAAAGCGGCGAGAGGTAGCCCCGTCTCGACGCTTGCATCTTCGAGTGCGTCAATAAAGGCTTCGTCCAAGACCGCCCGCAGGTGGTTCCGCAGAGTTTTGGATTCCGCGATCGAGGAAAGTTGTCGGCGCTGGTCGTTGATTGTCAGTCGCCAGCTCACGGATCGGTGGTCGGGTTGGTATTCCCACTTCAACCAATGGGCGATCAGCACGACGAGCCGACTCCAAGCCTCGCGGCGATCTCGGATGCTCATATCGGTCAGGTACTCCTCCAAATGGGTATAGTCGATCTCGTCGCGTCTCCCATCGGCGATCAACCGGGCCATCTCTTCCAGCCAACCGGTCTCGTCGGTTTCGTAAAAGGACGGAGCCGCTTTCGGACTTTCGAGTAACGCCGCACCCATGTCGCTCTCTCCGGGGTTCCAGTCCGACCATTCTATTCTTTGTCCGCCTTCGGTAGAATCTCGATTCGACTCCTGCATCCCCCGGCGGAATCCACCATGCGTTTGCTCGCGGCCGTTGCCATTGTGTGCTGCCTCGCTTCTCTCGGGAGCGCCGACGAACCGCTGACGAAGACGATCGAGTCGGTGATCGACGGGAAAGATTACAAGCAGGCCCGCTGGAGCATTTGCGTGATCGAAGCCAAGACCGGCAAGGTGGTTTACGAGCGCGACGCCGAAAAGTTGATCATCCCCGCATCGGTGACGAAGCTCTACTCGTGCTCCGCCGCGCTGATCGCGTTCGGCGCCGATCACACGTTCGTGACGCCCGTATACGCCCGCGGGGAGATCACCGACAAAGGCGTATTGAAAGGCGATCTCATCCTCGTCGCCAGCGGCGACCTTTCGTTCGGCGGCCGCACGACCAAAGACGGCAAGCTCGCGTTCAAGGACCGCGACCACAGCTACGCCAACGGCGGCAACTTCGACGCGGAACTCACGGATACGGACCCGCTCGCCGCATTTGTGGACTTGGCGAAGCGGGTCAAGGCCGCGGGCGTGAAGGAGATCACCGGCGAAATCCTGATCGACGACCGGCTCTTCGCTTCGGCGCAGGGCACCGGCAGCGGACCCTCGACCGTGTCGCCGATCGTCGTCAACGACAACATGCTCGACATCATCGTGAAGCCGGGCTCCAAACCCGGCGACCGGGCGAGCGTGACGTTCCGACCCGCCACGGCCGCGATCACGATGGACGCCGAGATAACGACGGGCGACGAGGGCGGGGCGACGTCGATCTATCTGAACTCGACCGGCCAAACCTCCTTCACCGTTCGTGGAAAAATCGCGGCGAAAGAGCGTACCCACATCCGCGGCTATCCCATCGATACCCCTTCGTGGTTCGCGCGGGCGCTGTTCATCGAAACTCTGCGGAAGGAAGGAATCCGCGTGCAAGCCGGGATCGCCCGGGCGGAGCGGATCGACTTCCCGCGCGGCGGTTACGCCGACCTCCAGAAACTCGGGGAGTACACGTCGCCGCCGTTGTGCGAAGTGCTGAAAGTCACATTGAAGGTGAGCCACAATTTATACGCCAGCACGCTTCCTTGCTTGCTCGCCGCCAAGGCCGAGAAACGAACCTTGGAAGAAGGCCTGCAGGAGCAGCGGAAGATCTTGAAGAAGCTCGGCGTCCCCGTCGAAACGATCTCCTTCGCCGGCGGCGCCGGCGGTGCCGCGGCCGACGCGGTGACACCGAAGGCGACCGTCACGTTGCTGCAGAGCATGATGAAGCGCG
>JAYTBD010000790.1:0-2976 GCA_043737155.1 Fimbriiglobus sp.
TTTGGGGCGAAGGATATCCGGTGCGATTCAATACCTGACTGTCAGTAACCCCACACCCCGTGCCCGAACTGATCATCGTCCTCGACGATCAACTGCGCATCCGCCGTCAGGTATGCCCGCCCCGTAATTGTCGGGATGATCGCTCCTGCCTCCCCGAATTCGTAGCTCGCTTCGAACACGCTCCCCAAAATGCTCTCCTGCCGCCAGATTTCGCCCGGCTGCAACTCCCCGTCCGCGGCGAGGCACGCGAGCTTCGCGCTCGTGCCGGTACCGCAGGGGCTGCGGTCGTACGCCAGGCCGGGGCAGAGCACGAAGTTGCGGCTGTCATTCGCCGCGTCGCCGGGCGGGCCGAAGAGTTCGATGTGGTCGATCTCCGGTCGTTGCAAACTCGACCGGATGCGCGATGTCACGTCCGTCAAGCGCTTCGCATTCCGCACGTGCAACTCTTCGCCGTGCTCGCTCACCGAGAAGAACCAGTTGCCGCCCCACGCGATGTCGCCGTTCACCCGGCCGATCCCCGGCACCTCCACGGCGACATCTTTGGCCAGCCGGTAGCTCGGCACATTGCGGACGCTCGCCCGGCCGTCGGAGTGCAGTGTCATCGCGATGTCACCGACCGGCGTTTCGACGCGGTGGACCCCCGGCCCGATGCGGCCGAGGTGCCTCAGAGTCGTCGCCAAGCCGATGGTGCCGTGCCCGCACATGCCGAGGACGCCGACGTTGTTGAAGAAGATGACCCCGCATGCGGCCGCGGGATCGACCGGCGGAACCAGCAACGCCCCGACGAGGATATCCGACCCGCGCGGTTCGTCGATGACGCACGAGCGGAAGCGATCATGTTGCGACGCGAAGACGCGGGCGCGCTCGGCGACGGAGCCGCCGCCGAGGTCCGGCCCCCCGGAGACGACGACTCGCGTCGGCTCCCCGCCGGTATGACTGTCGATAACGCGTATGGTTCGCATGGGATTGTTTTAGGGAACGGCGTTCGACACAACGCGACGCGACTCCATGCCCACCGATTGTTGAGCGAATTCGGCGTTCGGCGTACCGCGGATATCCCTTTCTCTTTCCGTCCGGGTTAATGTGACAATCCGGTCTGCGGATTGTTAAGGTGTGTGTCCGCCCGCGACCACCCGGATGCCGCCGATGCCGATTCCGTTCCTGACGACGCATTGGCGAAATCTACTCGTGGCCACCTACTCGGCCCCGCAAGCTCTGCTGGCGGCGCAGTTGCCCCCGGCTATCGAACTCGATCTCCGCGATGGCCAAGCCTTCTGCAGTCTGGTCGGGTTCCAATTCCAGAGCACCTCGATCTTCGGCATCCCGTCTCCGTTCTTCAACGACTTCCCCGAGTGGAACCTGCGGATTTACGTCCGCCGCGGCGATAAGCGCGGCGTTTGCTTCGTCCGCGAGTTCGTCCCGCACCGGCTGGTGGCGTGGGCCGGGCGACTCGCCTTCAACGAACCGTTCGAGACCGCACCGGTGACGGCGGCGGTGACGATTGCGAACGATGAATTCAAAGCGGATTACACCGTGGGTCCGGGGCGGTCGGACGCACCGGCTGAGCGCGACGGTCGACGCGCGGACCTCGCTGGCGACGGGAGGGGATGCCCATTTCATGGACTTGTATTGGGGATTCGGCGCGTCGGGAGAGTTCCGTATCGAGCGACCGGCGTGGGAGATTCACCCGCTGCGGAGTTTCGAATCCGATGTCGATTGGGCGGGGCTTTACGGTCCGGAGTGGGCCGCGATGAACGGGCGGGAACCGTGGTCCGTCTGCTTCTCGCCCGGGTCGCGGGTGAAAGTGTTCACTCCTTCCACTCGCCGAGTTTCTGCAGGATTTGCTTCGCCCCCAGCAGTCCGCGGTGCTTGAGACGGACGTAATCGACCATTGAGAATGTCCGCTCGACCAAGTCCGCGTTGGCCGCCCACCAGACGGGCCACGTCGGCACTGTGTCGGGGTCGGCGAGAGCCGCGCGGAAATAGGCGAGACACTCGCCCACGGGGTTCTTTTCCATCTACAATCTCGGACGATTCGGTCGCTCGTTATTCTAGGCTGGTCAGAGCCGAACGCGTCAGCGACGTTTGAAGATTGAACCGCCGTTTACATCAGTGGAATGAAGTCGGAATCCAGACGTCGCTGACGCGTCGGGTTCTGTAGAGCCGAGAGTCACACCACCACCAAATTCCCCAAGAATTGCTGCGTGCATCTCTCCCATGTATAGCTCGCACCTTCCCGCAAGCACGCCTCCCGATCCCCGTACTTCAACGCCTCCGTGATCGCCAGCTTCAAATCCTCATCGCACGTCCCGAGATCCTTGCGGGTCAAAATGTCGATCGGCCCGGTCGCGGGGAAGGCGGCCACCGGTAGCCCGCTCGCCAGCGCTTCGATGACCACCAATCCGAAGGTGTCGGTCCGACTCGGGAACACGAACAAGTCGGCGCCGGCGTAGCATTTGCCCAGCGCGTCCCCTTTCAAGTAGCCGAGGAACTTTGCGGACGGATAGCGCTTCTCCAAAGCGGTGCGGGCGGGACCGTCGCCGACGATCACTTTCGTCCCCGCCGTGTCGATCTTCAAAAACTCCTCGATCCCCTTTTCCACCGACACCCGGCCGACGTAAAGCAGCACCGGTCGCGGATGCTTCGATTCCATGCGCGGCCGCGGACGGAAGATCGACTGATCGACGCCCCGGCTCCAGCGCCGGATCGGCGCCGTAAAACCCCGCTTCTTCAACTCGGCTTCCAAACTCGGGGTCGCCACCATCATCGCCGAGGCCCCGTTGTGGAACCAACGCAGCAGTCGAAAAGTCCATCGCTCCGGCACGCGCGCCATCGCCTGCACGTACTCCGGAAATTTCGTGTGGTACGACGTACTGAAGCGCCAACCGCGCTTGCGGCAATACCGGCGTGCCAGCAATCCCAGTGGACCTTCCGTCGAGATGTGGACGTGGTCCGGGGCGAACTTCCGCATCCGCT
>JAYTBD010000791.1:0-7311 GCA_043737155.1 Fimbriiglobus sp.
GGCTGACGGCCGGACGCTCATCGACGGAATTTCGTCGTGGTGGACGATCCTGCACGGCCACCGCCATCCCCCGCTGATGACCGCACTCCGCGCCGCTTCCCAAAAAATCGACCACGTCCTGTTCGCCGGGGTCACGCATCCCGATGCGATCGAAGCGGCCGAGCTCCTCTTGGCGACCGCGCCGTGGCCGGGCGGGCGGGTCTTCTTCTCGGACAACGGCAGTACGGCCGTGGAAGTCGCGCTGAAGATGGCTTACCAAACATGGTGCCACCGCGGTGAACCGCGGCGCACCCTCTTCGTCGGCTTCGAGGGCGGCTATCACGGCGATACCTTCGGCGCCATGGCCGTCGGACGCGATCCCCTTTTCTGCGGCCGCTTCGATCCCCTGTTGTTCGAGACGCTGCGGATTCCCGTTTCGGCGGAGCGCTTGGACGAGATACTGCGAATCAACCGGGGCCGGGTCGCGGCCGTCGTACTGGAACCGCTCGTGCAGGGGGCGGGCGGAATGCGGATGCATTCCCCCGAAGCGTTGCGAGAGCTTTTCGACGTGGCCAAGGCACACAAAGTTCTGTTCATCGCCGATGAAGTGATGACGGGCTGCGGACGGACGGGCACAATGTGGGCGTTCGATCGAGCGGGCATCGCCCCGGATCTCATTTGCACCGCGAAGACGTTGGCCGGCGGGGTGCTGCCCCTCGCGGCGACGCTCGTCGGGCCGGATATTGTTGCGGAGTTTCAGACGGCGGATCGGGGCAAAACCTTCTTCCACGGGCACTCATTCACGGGGCACCCGTTGGCTTGCGCCGTCGCCGTCGCCAACTTGCGCGAGTTGCAATCGGGGCGGTGGAAGAACGATGTGGCCCGGATCGAAGCGGTCTGGCGCGAACGCCTGTTTCCGCTGACGGGTCAAATGGGGATCGAGGTCCGCATCCGCGGCACTGTCGCGGCCATCGAGTTCGAATCCCCCGGTGGCTATCTCGCCGAGGTCGGCCGCGAGATGCGAAATCTGTGTATTGATCGCGGAGTCCTGCTGCGGCCGCTCGGGAACGTGCTCTACGCGATGCCTCCATTCAAAACGTCCGATGCATCGCTCCACCTCATTGCCGATGCGATGATCGCGTGCGCGAATCGGAGTGTCCCATGAGCCGGATCGTGAGCTGGGGGTATTCGGTACCGGATCGCCGCGTGACGAGCGCCGAACTCGAAGCGCGGCTCGGCTTGGAAGCCGGTTGGATCGAGCGGCGCACAGGCATCCGCGAACGGCGCTACGCGGGGCCGGGGGAAGCGACTTCCGAACTCGCGGTCCGGGCCGGCGCCGATGCGCTCGCCAAGGCGGGAACACTCCGCGCGCCCATCGGGCTGCTGCTGTTGGCGACGAGTACGCCGGACCACTTGTTGCCGCCCACGGCGCCGCTGGTCGCCCACCGACTGGGGCTGACCGGCTGCGGGGCCATCGATCTCGCCAACGCCTGCGGCGGGTTTATCGCCGCGCTCGCATTGGGCGATGCGTATTGTCAGGCGCATCGTTGCTCCGTGCTGATCGTCGCCGCGAATGTCCTCAGCAAACGGATCAATCCGGATGATCCCATGACGGCGGCGCTATTCGCCGACGGCGCGGGGGCGGTGCTGCTGTCGCCGGGCGGGGACGATGTGTTGTCGATCCATTTGGATTCACACGGCGAACATTACGATTCCCTCCTGATCCCCGCGGGTGGGAGCCGCGAGCCTTTCGACTGCGCGACATTCGAGAAAGGCGGGCACTGGATGAAGATGGAACACGGCCCGGAGTTGTTCCGCCTGGCCGTTCGCGCGATGGTCCGTGCGGCCGATGCGGCGCTGAAGATGGCGGGGTTGGAATCGAATGAGATCGATTGGTGGGTGCCGCACCAAGCGAACGCCCGCATGACCGCGGAGGTCGGGGCGAGATTGGGGATTCCCCCGGATCGCACCGTCTCGATCATCGAAGATTTCGGGAACACTTCCGCGGCATCGATTCCCATGGCCGTCGCTTTCTCCGCAAAGCTTCTTCTTGGCAGCGGTAAGCACATCTTGCTCACGGCGGCGGGAGCGGGCATGGTTGAGGCGGCCGCCGTCATCCGTTTATGTGGTTAAAGTGTAATGTTCCAGACCAATACCGCGCAGACCTTTGCTCAATTTCTCCACTGCTCGCCTAGCTTTCCCACTCGCTCAGCGTTTTTGGTTGGCATAGGTATTGCCCCTAACTAACCACCGATTGCAAAGTCGGTGTTTTTCAAAACAGAGGATGCAGTATGTCGGTCAAAGAAAAAGTCATGGATGCCGGGCAAGCCGTCGCGGAGAAAGCCAAGGCCGTGGGTCATAAGATCGCGGATGGGGCCGAACAAGCCGCCGGTTGGGTCAAAGATAAGACCGGCGTCGCCGCCGTCGAAGGCAAGGATCTCGGCGTGTCCGCCATCCGCGAACGCATGGACGTGATCGCGTCCTGCGGCCACAAAATCGGCGTAGTAGACCACGTTGAAGGTTCGACCATCAAACTGACCAAAAGCGACAGCAACGATGGCCAGCACCACTTCATTCCGCTCGGTTGGGTACAAACGGTGGACGGACATGTCCACTTGAGCAAGAATTCCGCGGAAGCCGTACGGGACTGGAAATCCGATGCCGCCAGTTGCGGCTGCGGCAGTTGAGTGGTGTTACCACAAGGTTGCGCGCACGAATCCCACTCCTTCGGAGTGGGATTTTTTCGTAAACGCCTCCAATCCGGCGCTGGAGTTGTATTCTCGCAACATCCATTCGGTCCCGCATCATGTCGCTCCCCGAGATTCACCCGTGATCCTGCCACTTTCCGACCTCTACCCGACTTGTCAACGTTGCGGCGGTGACTGCGTGCATCTCGCTCCCATTTGTCGGGATCACAACAAGATGGAAGAAGAATGGTCACTCGACTACGTCGCTTGCCAAGAATGCAATGGACTGGGCGGAAGGTTGACCCGCGGCGGCAAATTACTCCTCGAGCTGATGAAACTGAACCGCGATGAGTACGCTGCAACTGGGGCCAACGCGGCGTATTCGGCTATTTGAACGCCGTGCCCCAGTCCATAGATTGATACCGGACCATCTCGTTAAGCGAGCATGGCGGATTCGCTGTGCCGAAGAGGTAAGCGGGTTGGGTATCCGATTTGGTCATCGCGAGAATGTTCATGCCGGGTGATTCGGCTACGCAACGCATTTTAATACGCGGTCTCGTCTCGCTCGCTTCCGAAGGATTGACCGCACGCCCCGCACGCTCCCGTCTACTCCCCCGCCGGCTGGCCGCCAACGCGATCCGCATCGAACAGGCCTATCGCGTCCTCGTGGAGATGTCGGCGAAACGGGAGCCGGTCCCCCTCGAAGCCGAATGGTTGCTCGACAATTATTACGTGATCGACGATGTCGTCCGCCAGACGCATGAGCATTTGCCGCGCTCGTACTACCGGGAACTGCCGATCATTCTCCAAGGCCCCCAGAAAGGCTTGCCGCGCGGTTACGCCTTGGCCGAGGCGATCATCGGGGCCGGAGAAATCGTGGCGACGGAGGCGAGCATCCGGGAGGCGGTGCGCGAATACCAGCAGACCACGGCCCTCACCACCGGCGAACTTTGGGCCGTCCCGATCATGCTCCGCTTGGCCGTCTTGGAACTCCTCCGCAAGCTCGCGGACCAACTGCTCGTCGCCATCGATTGCCGGCGGCGGGCCCACGCGTCGCTCAAAGCCCAAGCTACCGGCCGGCGGGTGAAACTCCCGCGGCAGCCCGAGGACTCGTTCGCCGCGGCCATCTGGGAAGCCATCCGCGAAGAGGGTCCGGCCAACGAATACTTGGCGGAGTGGGTCACGGTCCACCTCACCGATCCGCACGCCCTGACCCACCGCGAGTTCTGCCGGCAGGCGTCGCACCAGTTGTGCATCGGCAACGCCGTGACGACTCTGCGCTTGCTCGGGGTGATCGATTGGAAAGCATTCTTCGAGAGTACGAGCTTGGTGGAAGCGGTTCTCCGGACCGACCCGGCCGGGGTGTACGCCAAGCAGGAATTCGCGACCCGCGATCGCTGTCGCTGGGCGATCCAAAGACTCGCTCGCGGCAGCGGTCGGCCGGAAGCGGACGTCGCGCGGACGGCGATCTCCGCCGCGCGTTCGGCCGAGCCATCGCGATCCGTCGCGCACTATTTGATCGGCGAGGGATCCCGCCAATTCGGACGCGATGTCGGGGATCGCTTACCCCTCCTGTCTCGCCCCCGCGCTTGGGCCATGCGAAACCCCGGGGTTGTGTACGTCGCTCTGATGGTCGGATTCACCGCGGCCGCGCTGTCGTCGCCGCTGCTCTTGCTGGTCGGTGCGCCATGGCTCACGGTGCTCGTGGCAACGCTCTTGTCCGCGGTGATCGCCTCCGAACTCGGGACCGGCTTCACGAACTTCGCGGTGCGAAAGACCATTCCGCCGCGGTTGCTCCCGAAATTCGAATTCTCGATTCCCATCCCCGTCGAAAGCAGCACATTCGTCGTCGTACCGACGCTGATCGGCGACCCGGAGCAGGCCGGCCCGTTGTTGGCCCGCTTGGAGCAGCACTACCTCTCGTGCGCCGATCCGGCCCTCGCGTTCGCACTGCTCACCGACTTCACGGATGCGCCGACCGAAACTTTGCCGGGCGATGCCGAGTGCGTCGAAACGCTGCTCGCGGGCATCCGACGATTGAATACGCTCTACACCCCGAGCGGACGTGCGGCGTTTTACGTCTTTCATCGCCGGAGGCAGTACAACGCGGGCGAGAATTCTTGGATGGGCTGGGAGCGGAAGCGCGGCAAACTCGACGAGTTCAACCGGCTCTTGCGCGGCGCGACGGATACGAGCTTTTCGGTGCTCTCGTGCCCGGCGAGCGAGATTCCCCGCGTGCGCTACGTGTTGACGCTCGACACCGACACCGTGCTGCCCCGGGACGCGGCGCGCCAGATGATCGCGACGCTGTCGCACCCGTTAAATCGGCCGGTGCTCTCGGAGGACGGCCGGCGCGTCGTCTCCGGGTATGCGATCCTCCAACCGCGCGTGAGTTTCCTATACCGGGCCGGATTTCGCTCGTGGTTCGCGCGCGTCTTCGCCGGTTCGAGGGGGGTCGATCCGTACTCGTCCGCGGCGTCCGATACATTCATGGACTTGTTCGCGCGGGGGAGTTTCACCGGCAAAGGACTTTACGACGTCGACGCTTTCGCCGCGACGGCGGGAACCGCGTTCCCCGATAACGCAATCCTCAGCCACGACCTCGTCGAATCGAATTTCGCCCGCTGCGCGCTCGCCACAGATATCGAGGTGTTCGACGAATTTCCGTCGAAGTATTTGGCGTACGCACGGCGCGAGCACCGCTGGATCCGCGGCGATTGGCAACTGCTCCCGTGGCTGGGCCGGACCGTGCCGGTGAACGGCGCGAAGCGATTGCCGAACCCGCTCCCCCTGCTAGAGCGCTGGAAACTCGCGGACAACCTCCGCCGCAGTGTTGTCGCCCCCGCGGCGATCTCGCTCCTGATCGCGGCGTGGACGTTCTTGCCCGGCCCCGCGTGGGCATGGACGCTCTTCGCGACTCTCCCTTGGCTCCTGCCGAGTATTCTGCTCGGGGTCGATACTCTCTGGAACTTGCGGACCCGCGCCGCCTTGCGCGGACTTTCGTCGAAGATCCGATTCGACTCGGCGAATACGGCGGGTCAAGCGCTGCTGCTGTTCGCGCTGCTCCCGGACCAAGCCCGACTAGCGATCGATGGAATCGCCCGGACACTCTACCGTCTCGCGATCTCCCGGCGGCATTTGTTGGAATGGGAAACGTCCGCTTCGACCGAAGAGCGTTTCGGGACCGGTCTTTCCCAATTCTTCAGAGTGATGTGGTCGACGCTCGCCCTCGCGGTGATCGCATTCGCCGCAGTCGGACTCTTTGCGCCGGACAATTTCTGGGTCGCCGCCCCGCTCTTGCTGCTGTGGATCGCCTCCCCGTACATCGCGTATTGGGTGAGCCTGCCGCGCACAATCGCGGACCCGCCGCTTTCGGATGCGGACACCGCGGAGCTGCGCCGCATCGCCCGCATCACGTGGGACTTCTTCGAGGTTCACGTCGGTCCCGCGGACAACTGGTTGCCGCCGGACAACTTTCAAGAAGTCCCCCTCGGCATCGCCGCGCACCGGACGTCGCCGACGAACATCGGCTTGTATCTGTTGTCGGTTCTCGCCGCGCACGATTTCGGTTACATCACGACCGCGGAAATGGCGGACCGCCTCGAAAAGGCGTTCGATGCCATCGACAAGTTCGAACACCACCGCGGCCACTTGCTGAACTGGTACGAGACCAACACTCTGGCCACGCTATTGCCGGCGTATGTCTCCACCGTCGATAGCGGGAACTTTCTGGCGTGCTTGCTCGCGCTCAAGCACGGCCTCGTGGAGGGAACTCCGCCCCCCGTGCGCGAGGGTCTATCGGATACCTTGGCGGTATTTCGGAGTCTGCGACTCGAATTTCCGCGCGTCGTCATCCTCGTCGATGAAATCGGCGTGAATCTCGGACTGGGCAACTGGAAGCGGCTCTCCGAAGCCGCGGCGGAATTGGCCCCTGCCCTCCGCGAAGTGATGCCCGATCCGCACGCACTCCATTGGGCGGAGCGGTTGTCGGAACTCGCCGACCGCCACCGCGATGCCGCGCCCGTCCCCCCCGAGAGACTCGCGGCGATCGCCGACCGCGCGTCCGCGTGGGCGAACGGGATGACGTTCGGGTTCCTGTACAACGCGGATCGAGAACTCTTCAGCATCGGCTACAACGCCACGACGGGCCGGCTCGATACCAACCATTACGATCTCCTCGCGTCCGAAGCGTGCATCGCCAGTTATCTCGCCATCGCGCGCGGCGAAGTCCCCCGCAAACACTGGTTCCGCCTCGGCCGACTCGTCACGTGGACTTACGGCGAAATCGGATTGATGTCGTGGGGCGGCACCCTGTTCGAATATCTGATGCCCCGGTTGCTGTTGCCGACGGCGCCCGGCGTCCTCCTCGATCGAGCGCAGCGCGCCGCGGTCGCGCAGCAAATCGCCTTCGGCCGCGAGACGAGCTTGCCGTGGGGTGTTTCGGAATCGGGGTTCTACGCCTTCGATGCGGGACAGGTTTACAAGTACCAATCCTTCGGCGTACCGGGGCTGGGGTTGAAGCGCGGGCTCGACCGCGACCGCGTGATCGCACCGTACGCCACACTGCTCGCGGTCGATATCGACGCCCCCGCCGCCGTCCGCAATTTCGCCCGGTTGCGCGAAGTCGGCGGCGAAGGTCCGTTCG
>JAYTBD010000792.1:0-7304 GCA_043737155.1 Fimbriiglobus sp.
GAATAGTGGTGCAACGTCAGCGCGGCACCCCCGTAAGCTTGGGGCATGGCGATGTCGCCGTCGCGCCAACCGCGGAATGCAAGCCCGTGGAAATAGCGATTGTGAACGTGCACGACCAATCGGCCACCGGGTCGGAGAGCGCGATGTGCATTGCGCAGCACCGCGTCGCGGTTCGACTCGCCGCGGATCATCCCCAAGGTGCTAAACAAGCACGCGGCATAGTCGAAGTCGCGGAGCGATTCGGGGAGTTCGACGAGGTTCGCCCGCACGAATGTTTCGCGCCCGGTGGCTTTCTGCACTTCGGCTACAGTCAGCATTTCTTCTGACAGATCGACGCCGACATACACGAATCCCTCGGGTCCAAAATGTCGGCCGAGCCGGCCGGTGCCGCAACCGAGATCGAGTAGGCGACCGGGCGTCGGGAACCAGCGTTCGCAGAATTTGCAATCGACCGAGGCCAGCGCGGAGATCGCCATCATGCCGTCGTAGCCGCGCACCATCTCGGCGCTCCGCAGGTAGTCGTGCAGACCGCGGTCGACGCCGGACGGGAGCTGCCAATCGGGGATCATGCGGCGGAACCTTTTGGATGCGGCGGCGGCGCGTACACTGGAGTTGTAGTGCCCCGCCCGGAGATTCCATGCGACCGACCGACGTCCGCATCCGCGCCGCGCGCTTCGGCTTCGAGGATTTCCGCTACCGCACCCCGCTGAAATTCGGCGGCGTCCCCGTGACGGAAGTGACGCTGCTGAACGTGACGATGACGGTGGAAACCGGCGCGGGCGTCGTCGCCGAGGGCTTCGGGTCGATGCCCTTGGGGAACGTGTGGGCATGGCCATCGAAGGAGTTGACGTACGCGCAGACGCTCGACGGCATGAAAAAGATCGCGGGGAACGTGTCGGAGTTGTACGGTGAATGCGCCTCGGTGGGTCACCCGATCAGAATCACCCACGAGCTAGAGAGGCAGTTTCCGAGCACCGGCCCCCGCGCGCCGCTCCTTGCGATCATGGTCGTCGGCAGCGCCTTCGACGCCGCACTGCACGACGCCTATGGCAAAGCCCACGGACTGAACTGCTACCGCACCTACGAACCGCCCTTCTTCGACGACGACCTCGGCGACTATTTGAATGCCGATTTCGCCGGGGAGAAGTTGAACCGCTACATCGCGCGCGAGCCACAAAAGCGGATGCCGCTCTACCACCTCGTGGGGGCGCTCGATCCGCTCACTCCGACGGATGTGACCTCACCGGTCGGCGACGGCGGCCCCGAACACCTGATCGACTGGATCCGCCGCGATGGACTGACCCACCTCAAGATCAAGCTCAATGGCGACGATCTCGACTGGGACGTGCGACGCATTGTGTCGGTGGACCGCGTTGCGACGGAGACCGTTCCCGAACGCGCGTTCCACTATTCCCTCGACTTCAACGAGCGCTGTCCGAACGTCGAATATCTCCTCGGAGTGCTGCACCGCGTGAAGTCGGAATCACCGCGCGGCTACGAGCGCATCCAGTACGTCGAACAGCCCACGGCCCGCGATTTGCGTGCGAACCCCGCCAACAAAATGCATGGGGCGGCGAAGTTGAAACCGGTCGTCATCGACGAATCGCTGCTCGATCTCGAGACGCTCTTATTGGCCCGCGACCTCGGGTATACAGGGGTCGCCTTCAAAGCCTGTAAGGGGCAAACGCAATCGCTGTTGCTCGCCGCGGCGGCCCAGCGCCTCGGGATGTTCCGCTGCGTGCAGGACCTGACCTGCCCCGGAGCATCACTGATTCATTCGGCGGGCTTGGCCGCGCACATCCCCGGCGTCGCCGCGATCGAAGCGAACTCCCGGCAGTTCGTCCCCGCCGCGAACGAAGAGTGGAGAGGGCGCTTCCCCGGGTTGTTCACGACGACCGACGGAACTTTGCACACGGGGCAACTGACCGACTTGGGACTGGGAGCAGTTCGGCCAAGAAAACTCTGACAGGATGAACAAGATGGACAGGATGGAAATCAAGAATGAGATCTTTACATCCTGTCCATCTTGTTCATCCTGTCAAAGTTTTTAGAAGGATTGAGACTGACATACCGATGACAGTGGAGAGAGTGTGAGCAAGCAATCGCATTCTGAGCAGCCCAATGGCCTCGACCGCTTGTGGCGCGGCGTGCGCCGCTTTTGGAAACCCGAACCCATCGGCGAAATCGACCTCGCCGACGTGCGCTCCAAAACACCGGCACCCGTGTTCTGGCTCTTCGGCAAGACGCAATCGGGCAAGACCTCGATCATCCGCTACCTCACCGGGGCCGAGGACGCCGCGATCGGCAACGGCTTCCGGCCGTGCACGCGGACCTCGCGCATCTACCCGTTCCCGTCCGACGATGCGCCGGTGCTCACGTTCCTCGACACCCGCGGACTCGACGAACCCTCGTACGACCCCGCCGAGGATTTGGCCGCGTTCGACGCCCAAGCCCAACTCATGATCGTCACCTGCCGGCTGCGCGACTTCGCCCACGGCGGCCTGCGCGACGCCCTGCGGAAAGTCCGCGCGGTGAACAAGCGCCGGCCCGTGGTGCTCGCCCTCACCTGCCTGCACGAGTCGTACCCGCAACAACAGCATCCGCAGCCGCACCCCGAGTTCCCCGCCGAGACGCTGAGTCTGATCGCCAAGCAAAAACTCGAGTTCGCCGGGCTCTTTGACACCGTCGTGCCCATCGACTTGACGAAACCCGAAGAAGGCTTCGAAGACACCGAATACGGCGGACTCGCGCTCAAAGCGAAACTGGTGGAACTCCTGCCCGCGGCGTACCGCGAAACGCTCCTCCGACTCGACGGCGTCAGCGATCGCTTCAAAGAAATTTACTTGAAGCGGGCGATCCCGGTGATCATCGGCTACAGCACCCTCGCGGCGACCGCCGGGGCGATCCCGATCCCGTTCGTCGATCTCTTCGTGCTGCCGTCGATCCAAGTGCGCATGGTCAAAGCCCTCGCCGATCTCTCGGGCAGCCCCGGCGAAGCGAAGCGCTTTCTCGAACTGTCCGCGTCCATCGGCATCGGGCTGCTCGCCCAGCAGGCCATCCGGCAGATCGCCAAGTTCATCCCCTACGTCGGCTCCGCCGTCGGTGCGGGCTTGGCGTATTCGTCGACGTACGCATTGGGCCGGGCGTTCATCGAATACGATCAGGCGATGCACGCCGGGCACGCGCCGGACGCAGAGACGATCAAGAAGATTTACCGCGACCATTTGAACAAAGCCGAGCACAAGTGGGGCAAGACCCCCACGGCACCGGGAGCCGCTTCGTGAAGATGAATTTCCATTTGCCCAGCGGGGCCAAGCTGCGCATCGGCGTCGTGGCGTTGCTGTTCGTCGCACCGGTGCTCTTCCTCCTCGGCGTCGGCGTGTTCCACCTTTGGGATACCGGCTGGATGTTCACGGCGTGGTGGCCGATGGCCCTTTGTTTCCTGGCGGGCTACGGGTTGGCGTGGCATTGGACGCGCCGCCGCAAAGCGTTATTGATGCCCAAGGGAAAGGTCGAAGCGCCGAACCATTGGACCGACCGGGACAAAGAAGCGTGGGCCGTCGTGCAGGAGTATTCCGAGAGCGTGCCGCCGCTCGCGGAGAAGGACCTGAGCGACATGAACCGGTACGCCGCCGACGCCAAGGTGCTCGTGGAGAAAGTCGCGGCCATCTACCGACCCGGCGCCAAGGATCCGTTCGGCCATCTCACGCTGCCGGAGATCCTCGCCTGCGCCGAACTCGTCGCGGCCGACCTCGCCCAACTCGTCGATAAGTATGTCCCCGGCAGCCATGCCATCAGCGTGGACAACTTCAAGCGCGTGAAGCAGGCCGTCGATTGGTACGAGCGCGGCCGCAACTTGTATTGGGTCTTCTCGGCGATCCTCGACCCCGTTCGCGCCGGGGCGCAAATTCTGGCGACGAAGGCCGGGTTGCAGACGACGTTGAAGCAGGTGCAGACCAACGTGATCACTTGGTTCTACACGACCTATTTGCAAGAACTCGGCCGCTACCTCATCGAGTTGAACAGCGGCCGGTTGCGCGTCGGCGTGGCGCGTTACCGTGAATTGTTAGAGAAGAAAGAAGGCATCCCGGCCGACCCCGCGACGCCGCAAGTCACGGTGGTGCCCGATCCGACCGCCACCGGTGCGCGCTTGCAAACCGACCCCGACCGCATCACCATCGGCATCGTCGGGCCGGTGAAGGCGGGCAAGTCGAGCCTCGTCAACGCGATCTTCGGCGAGCAGAAAGCCGATGTGGCGTCGACGCCGTTGACGCTCTCGGCGACGCGCTACGACCTCCACCCCGCGGGCTTCACGCCGCTGTCACTCATCGACACGGCCGGGTTTGGCTATCAAGGTGCGGGCGATGCGGACGTCGCCGCCGCGGCGGAAGTGTTCGCCAAGTCCGACATCGTGATGCTGGTGGTGCCGGCGCGCTCCGCGGCCCGCAAACCGGAGGTCGAGTTCTTAGATCGGGTTCTCGCCTTGTTCGCGAAGAAGCCGGAGCTGAAGTTGCCGCCCGTGGTGTTGGTGCTCACGCACATCGACGCGTTGACGCCGGCGATGGAGTGGGCGCCACCTTACGATTGGAAGTTTGGCACCCGTACGAAGGAAGGCTCGATCCGCGAAGCGGTCGAAGCCGCGCGCGAGCAATTCGACAAGGGGGTCATCGACGCCGTGCCGGTGTGTACCGCACTCAACAGGGAATTCGCGGTCAAGGACGAATTGCTACCGATGCTCGCCGCCCAACTCGACGACGCTCGGGGGGTTCAGTTCCTGCGGATCCTCCACGCCGAAGCCGCGGCGGACAAGACGCGGAAGATGATCGGCCAAGCCCTGAGCGCGGGCAAAGAGGCGCTGAAGTTGATCTGGCAGAACGCGAACAAGCTGCCGAAGGGATGACTCGGAATCGAGTTCATCCCCCGCAAAAATCGTCGGAAGATTACCGCGGGGCCATGATGTTTCGCGCGAATTGGCACCTCAACGCGCAATTTTCCGACGCGTCTCGATTTCCGTGCAATACTCGTCGTGACGCGTTTGTCGCCCGTCGGTAGTCACGATGAAACCTTGTCCCCACTGCCGCTATCAGAACCTGCCAAAGTCGGTGTCTTGCGCCCTTTGCGGCAAATCCGATTTGCTCAATCGAGCGGTCGCGGTCGGGCTGCTCGACATCCCGATGCCGAGTTTCGGATCGAGTCGGGAGATCGTCGTTCTGAGTACGACGGCTCCCAGCCCTCCTTGGAATAAACAACCCGCGAAACCTGTTTTGAGTCTGCGTACGACCTCGCTGTTGACCGTGGCCACCCTGCGTTCCGGAAGCCAAAGTGCCGATGCGGCAGGGGCGCCCGAAGAATCGGCCGAGCCGTATCGGAAATCGCCCGGCGATACCCCGCTCCCCGGTTACACGTTGATCCGGCCCCTCGGCCGGGGCGGATTCGGGGAAGTGTGGAAGTGCGAAGCGCCCGGCGGTTTGTTGAAAGCGATCAAATTCGTCAAAGGCGCCGATACCGGCGGCTCCGGGGGCGGACACCAACTCCGCCAAGAATACGAAGCGTTCGAGCAAGTCAAAGCCATCCGGCATCCCTTCTTGCTTTGCTTGGAGCGTGTCGAGCTCATCGATCGCGAACTCGTGATGGTGATGGGCTTGGCCGATCGACACATCGGCGAACGGTTCGCGGAATGCCGCTCCAAGGGGCTCCCCGGCATCCCCCGCGAGGAATTGATCGGCTATTTGCGCGAAGGCGCGGAAGCCCTCGATGTGATCAGCGCCCAGTACGGTCTGCAGCATCTGGACGTGAAGCCGCCCAATCTATTCCTGACCGCCGGCCACCTCCAAGTCGGCGACTACGGACTCGTCAGCAAGCTCGACGGGGGTACCGGGAGCGGGAACAACCGCGGCCTCACGCCGAAATACGCCGCCCCCGAAGTTTTGCGCGGGGTCGTGCATACGCAATCCGACCAGTACAGCCTCGCGCTCGTGTACCAAGAAATGCTGACCGGATGCTTCCCGTATTCGGGTCGGTCCGCCCAGCAGATGATGATGCAGCACGTCACCGGCGAACCCGATCTGAGTTCCCTCTCCAGGTCCGATCGTATCCATGTGGCGAAGGCGTTGGCGAAGTCGCCCGATCAGCGATTCGGATCCTGCATGGCGTTCATCGCCGCACTCGGGACGGCCGATCCGATGCCGGTGCATCGCCCGCAGGGCCTTTCGACCCAGAATCGCCCGCGACCCCCCGTGGGACCCCCGGTCGTCAAAAGTCCCGAGGGCGCGAATTACTTGGCCGAGATTCGATCGGTCGTCCCACTCGAAAGGCTGCTGGGGCAGGACGCCTCGGCATCCGAATGCTTCGCGACCACCGTGATCGATGCCGTATTAGCCTCCGCGGTCAACGGCCCCGTCCCCACCGACACGACCGATGCGATTCAATCGGCGGACGGCACTTGGTCGTGCCGATTCCTCACGAAGGTCAGCCCGCGTCTGGCCAAGTTCAAACTGGATGTGGTTTGGGAGGCGGGAGGCCTGAAAATGGACGCCCGACACGAAACCCGGGTCGTGTTTCGGAAAATGGCGCCTTCGTTCAGTTTGTTCGGGAAGAATCAACATTCGGGCATGGAGGTGGTGGTCGACCTACCGGCGAACGGGGGGGAGATCGGCGAAGTCGTGGCGAAGGGACGGGTTTTCGGTTCGCCGAAACCCGATTTCGTCCGGGGCGCGGAACAAACCATCCCGGATCTGTTCGCCGCCATCCGGGCCGTTTTGAACGATGTCCCAGAACGCCGCCGACACCCGAGGTTGCCGGCCGACTTCGCGGTCACCCTCGTGCCGATCCGCTCCGACCGGAGGTTGGAGTCCCCGATCGAAGGGCGCTGCCTCGATGTTTCCGCGGGCGGGCTCGCGTTCCAAACGCGACTCCAATTGCCGAGTAAATATGTGTATGCGGCGTTCGAGGGCCTCCCGGACACCCGCGGACTGGCGCTCTTGGTCCAATTGGTCCGGACGCATACCATCGAGGACGGGTTTATCGTCACGGGTCGCTACCGGACCGACCTCTGAACCCGCGACCGGGGTTGTGTGATCGAGCCGTCTTTCTGGCTGATTGCTGCAAGCTGATCGCTCAGGGCTGTCCTGTGCGAAACCTTGTGAAGATAAAGAGCGTTCGGCAATCAGCGATCAGCAACTCGTCGCCTCTACAAGTTTCGCGGGTGCCAAGATCCAGAGACACACACGTGACCAGGGTACGCCTTTGGATTTTGGCACAATGCGAGCCGGTGAGTTGCCAGCCTTTGTTGGAGTTCAACCTTC
>JAYTBD010000793.1:0-2968 GCA_043737155.1 Fimbriiglobus sp.
CCACCACTTAAACCCGTCGCTTCTTGGGCGGACGACAGCCGTTGTGCGGCAGCGGGGTCACATCTTCGATCGCCTTGACGTTCAGGCCGGAGGCCTGGAGCGCGGTGACGGCCGACTCGCGACCGGCGCCGGGGCCCTTGACCTTCACTTCGACTTCTTTGACGCCGAACTTCGCGGCCTTGCCGGCACATTCCTCGGCGGCTCGCTGGGCGGCGAACGGCGTGCTCTTGCGACTGCCTTTGAAACCAACGGCGCCACCGCTGCTGGTGCAGAGCGTATCGCCGTTGGTATCGCTGATCGTCACGATCGTGTTGTTGAACGTCGACTGGATGTGCGCGACGCCCTTCGACACGTTCCGGCGGGCTTTTTTCTTCTTGTTCTTGGCCATGTTGGGAGTTCGGTATTCGGAGTGCGGAGTTCGGAATAAAAACACAAGAAGTCGAAATACGGATGGAGCGGGTTTCGATTCCGCACTCCGAATTCCGCACTCCGCATTGCTTACTTGTCCTTCACGCCCTTCTTACCGGCGACCGTCTTGCGGATGCCCTTGCGGGTGCGGGCGTTGGTCTTGCTGCGTTGGCCGCGGCACGGCAGGTTCTTGCGGTGCCGCTCGCCGCGGTACGACTTGATTTCCTTGAGCCGCTGGATGTTGCCGCCGTCGAAGCGGCGCAGGCCCCCTTCGACCATGTAATCGCGGTCGATGGTGATGGCCAAGCGGGCGACTTCGTCGTCCGTGAGGGTCGCGGCTTTGCGCTGCGGGTCGATGCCGACTTTCGCGCAGAGTTCCAGCGACGTGGTCGGCCCGATCCCCTTCAAATAGCGGAGGGAGATGTGGGTCGGCTTGTTCGAGGGGATGTCGACGCCTTGGATCCGGGGCATGGGAGTACGTCCTGATTAGCCTTGGCGTTGTTTGTGGCGGGGGTCTTCGCAAATGACGCGCACGACGCCCTTCCGTTTGATCATCTTGCACTTGTCGCACATGCGCTTGATGCTGGCTCGGACTTTCATGATTCACTCCGACTATCAAAAGCAAACGCCACCGGGCAGGCCCGGCGGGCGAGGTGGCGACCGTCGCCGCGGGCGGACCCGGCGGACTGACAAGCGGCCTGGCGTGCCAATGCTCCGCGCCTGCGGAATAGTGGTTCTGGCACTATAGCGAAGTGTGCGGGGACTGTCTGCGCCGCACGGGAAGAATTTTCGCGGTGGCTGTACGCGGTGAGTAGCGAGAGGACGATTGCTGGCCGGCGAACAAACGGAATGGCGACTTGCGGCCGACCGACACAACTCACCGACCTAGACCTCACCGCGAGGCTTCACGTCACGACAAACCTATCTGCGTCCAAAGTTAGGTGCAACGTCCTGTTCGGCCTCTGATGCCAAGCCCCTGCCCAGCAGCAAGTCCACGACCCAACAACGACCGTATTCGTGCGTCACATTCTTGTCGCGGCAGTGGCTCAAGACATGTTCATTCGCGCACCCCGCGTCTTGGAGTGCGGCCGCCAGGATTGGCAATCGGTCGAATGCTTGCGCCTCGTGGAGCTCACGCGCCAAACCAGTGACCGTTTCAGTTCGCCAGCGCGGATCGACCGCAACAGGGCGGAAGGCATATAACCCGAAGGCCTCGTCATGGCGTGGCGCTGCGGCATCACAGCCTAAGACGCAGCGTGCGCCGGGCAGAATCTCCCCGGTCAACCCGTCGAGGTAGACCGAATAGGCTCGGTGCAGGAACCCTTGGTCTTCAGCTGTATACAAAAGGAACCCGATCAGGTCACGGTCGCCGCAATTGCGGACTGCTTCGGGAAGTGTGTCGAAAAATTCCCACTGGGTGGGGTCGTCCCTTCCTTCATCCGTGTCGGAATTTTCTCGCGGATCGTGACTCGCGGACAACTTGCGCACGCCCTGGACCATAGCAAGAAACGGCGTCGGCCCTTCACCCAACACGTCGACACGCCATTCCCTGTCGTCTACGAGGGAGACGAAAGCGAATCTGTGGCCGGGTAACGTCGGTTGAGGTTGGCCAATCAACCCGGCAACAACCAATTCTTCGGCGAGGTTCATTGTGCTCCAGTCTCCGCCGTGGAACTTTATATTCTCGGGTAAATCGGCCGGGGAACTTCACGGCCGATATGAAGCATTCTCGGGCGTGTCAATCGAAAAAGCAATGCAATCGTTGATTCGAGCCGACTCATATCGCATTGGCAATATCCGGCGTATTCGCAGCCTATCCCGGAGCGTCCGCGGCCTCACACTGTGGCGGCGAGTTTCCCAACTTGCCGTGGACCGCCGAGCGGTTCGCTACGTCCGAGCGGCAAAAGCTCTCCGCTCACGGTTTGTCGGCAAGTTGGGAAACTCGCCGCCACAGCTCCGCCAGGTCCGGTCCCCCCTCTCCGTTTCGGAGAGGGGGTAACTCCGCGCATCCGTCGATCGGTGACAAGGCATTGTCAGTATCGGGCCGTTCCGGGGAGGAAACACTGGCGCAACAGAGCGGGCACAGAGCCACGTCGCTTTTCGCCCCGCGAAAGTGGCTGCGATGAACCGAGGTTCCCTGTATGCGGGAACCATTTTTCGGGGAGCAAAAGGCGACGTGGCTGCCCCGCATAAGAAGGTTTTCCGGGCGAGCCGCGAGATGGCGGCCATCGGGAGTTAAAACCGAACATGGGCAGTCCGCGCCGCCCTATCCATCAAGCGCTCAGCGCGGGCGAACCCGTCCGAAAGCGGCGCCGAATGCCGACTACGGCGGCCATGCCGGCGACCCCGAATGCGAAGAGCGCGCCCGGTTCGGGCACGGGTGTGAATTGGAGGGTCAAATTGTTGCCCCCGTCGACGGCGAGCAGCGTGTTCCCGTAGTTCCACGTGCCGCTGCCCGAAGTCACGTTGAAATCGGCCGCAGTGAACGGGTTGGACAAGGAGTTCCAAGCGAGGCCGTTGCGCTGGAAGCCCGCGATTCCACCGGTGGCCAGAATGATGG
>JAYTBD010000794.1:0-7297 GCA_043737155.1 Fimbriiglobus sp.
CCGGAAGTAGTGCGGAATCTCAGTTTTGAAAACATCCCGACACGCTTGGAACGTGCCGGTCGAAAGATTGGCGAGGTTCTTATTGCCGAAGCCGCCGGGCGTGGTGACGCCTTCGCAATCGAGGCCGACGTTCTTCAGGACCTTCAGGGCATAGGCCATGTAGGTCGCCAGTTCATCGCTCGATTTCTTCTGGCTAAAGCCCCAGTTTTCCAAGTGGTTCTCGTCGCGCTCCTCATAGGCCCGGCCGGTTTTGGTGTCGATGGCCCACGTGTGCGTCATCATCTCCGGGTGGATGTCCCAATCCGGCATCATCAAGTCGCGGACGAGTTTGATGCTCTCCTTCAACTCCTTCTTCGACCAGCCCGGCATATCGCGGTCGAGCCAGCCGACGCAGGCGGGATAGGGGATGACGCTGTACTTCCCTTTGATGCCGCGCTCGCCGCACCACTCGCCGAATTCGCGCACGAAGCCGTCGGGGATCTCGCGCGGGAGCTTCTTCCAGTTTTGTTTGAACTTGTCCGGATAAACCTCGGCGAAGTGCGGGATGCAGTAATGCGCGAGGTTCACCAAACAGGTGGAGTCATCGATGATGAAGCTGATCGGCACCCGCCCGCGCGGGTTGAGGACGGCGACGCCCTCGGCTTGTTTCGGCCGGTCGCCTTTGAGTTGGGCGAATGCGGGGAGCGCGACCGACGAAGCGAGTGCGGAGCCGAGGAACTCGCGCCGCGAGGGGACGGGTGAAAGCATCGGCGGAGCCCACGGAGAAAGGGGACGTGGGGAAGTGTACCGCGCGGCAATGGGTGAATCAGGACGCGGGGAACTTTTCCCGGGGTGAAGATCGGACCGGGCGGGAGGAGCCGACTCCATTCGCCCGCCGCAACTCCATACCCTAGCCCTATGGTCATCACCATCGACGGATATGCGGCGTCGGGGAAATCGTCGGCCGCGGTCGGCTTGGCCAACGCCCTCGGATTTCGTTTGCTCAACACGGGCTGGATGTACCGCGCCACCGGCATCGTTCTGCGCGATCGCGGCTTCGATTTGACCGCGAACCCCCGTGATCGGGCCGGCATCCGCGACCTGCTCGAAACCTTCCACTTCGACATGCCGCCCGACAAAGTCCTCCTCGACGGCGTCGATTTCACCGAGCGGATCACCTGCGAAGGCGCCGGCGCCGGCGCGAGCTTGGTCGGCACCTTCGAGGAAGTCCGGGAGAAGCTCAAAGCGGAACAGCGCCGCCTCGCCGAGGGGGAGAACATCATCTGCGAGGGGCGCGATCAGGGGACGGCCGTGTTCCCCGACGCCCCGGTAAAGTTCTTCTTCTACGCCAGCCCGGAGGTCCGCGCCGCCCGCCGGATGAACCAGTTGCCCGGCGCCGACTACGAAACGGTGTTGAGGCAGATCCGCGAGCGGGACGCCCAAGACGAGAACCGCGCCCTCGATCCGCTGAAAGCGGCGGAGGATGCGATCCGGTTCGATACATCGGTGTTGAGCGAAGCCGAAGTGTTGGAGCGGATGCTGGAAGTCGTTGCGCAATCCGCGAGCCGGGTTGCGTGAGCGCCCGGAGTAACCGAAACTCCGGGCGCTTACGCAACCCGGCTCGCGGATTGCGCAAAGAAGGTGATGCGTCTCACACTTCGACAAACACCTCATCGCCGATGACCCGCACCTTGTAACAGCCCGTCTTCACCTTGGGGTTGTCGGCCCAAGCTCCATCCGAGAGGCGGAAGCGCCAGGCGTGCCAAGGGCAGGTCACCACGCCGTCTTCGACGAAACCGCCGGCGAGCGAGGCCCCCGCATGCGGGCAGCAATCGTCGATGGCGAAGAAGGCCCCGCCGCTATGAAACACGGCGACGTCCTTCTTGTTCACCGTGACGACCTTGGCTTCGCCTTCGGGGATCTCGTTCGTTTTCCCGACCGCAATCAGCTGCCCCATTCGACCCACTCCCGGCTTGCGATTCCCCGCGCGGGGTTCCGCCCGTATTCTAGCGGTTGGGTCGCACTCGAACGCGGGGAGCCGGGATGCTCGAAGTCGAAATGAAGTTCCGCGTGGCGGACTGGGCCGACATCACGGCCAAGCTCCTCGCGGCGGGGGCTGCGGCCGAGCCGCAGCGCGAAGACACCGATCACTATTTCAACGCCCCGGACCGCGACTTCGCCCAGACCGACGAAGCGGTGCGGCTCCGGCGCATCGGCGGCGAGAACTACCTGACGTACAAAGGGTCGAAGATCGACACGGTGACCAAGAGCCGGTCGGAGATCGAACTGCGCCTCGCGGACGGTCCGCAGACGGCCGCCGACGCGGTGCGCTTCCTGAGTTCGCTGAAGTACCGCCCAGTGGCGGTCGTCTCAAAAATGCGGCAGGTCTATATGTTCGAGCGCGACGGTTTCAAACTTTCGGCGTGTCTGGACGACGTCGGCGCGGTGGGGCGTTACGTCGAACTCGAGATCATGGCGGACGAATCGCGCTATGGCGAGGCCCGCGAAGTGCTGCTGAAGACGGTCGCCGAGTTCGGCTTGGCGGATCACGAGCGGCGGTCGTATTTGAGATTGCTGCTGGAACAGAGCGCGATGCGGACACCACCTCCGAAACGGAAGTGAGTGGAGCCTACTCGCTGTCCAATCCCAGTTCCTTCAAGCTCTCCGCCGAGGGGATCAGTCTCGCGAGCGCTAACAATCGGTCATCGGGGAGGCCGCGGAGGGGCTCGAGTACACCTGCGGACAGCGGTCCGAAAGCGGTATCCAGTTGGGCTTCCAACACTTCGAGCAACCCCACGCGCCGACCCCGATCGATGCCTTTCTCGATGCCTTGCTCGATACCCGCTTCCATGGCCCGCTCGTATCGGGTCTTATTCATCGCTCGCACTCCTTGAGTACTGTTCTGCTCGATTATACCATCGAATCGTTCCAAGTGAACCTTCTCGATGGGCAGATAAGCTTCCACGCAGTCTCCTAACAAAAACCTCTGCTGTTCGTTCAACGATCCCGCTTCCGACAAGCGTCGCAACGCTTCCGCACCGTACTCGGCGGCTTTCTCTTTCGGCAGCTTCATCAGCGCCGATAACGCTACCCCGAGCCAGTTGTCGCCGCGCAAGTACGGTTCCGCCTCCAACCCCGGCAGGCCGACGTAGAGATACCGGAAGGTGTTCACATCCAACTCCCAGACGCGTTCGACCATGCTTTCGATCCCGATGCCGTCGAGCCCGACTTTGAGGTAGACGACGATCGGCAACACCGACAGCCCGTGGGCGTCGCGGAGGTGTCGGAAATAAGCCGGCAAGCGCGGTTCGAGCAGCGTCGTCCGATCCGGCGATTCGATCTCGACGTGCACGAGCAGCAGCCACGCGTCGCCCACCGGTTCCAACGTCGGCAGCTTCGCGACTAGATCGACGATGTGCCGATCCCCGGCGGGCGGATCGGGGAGCAACTCTTGGGTCAGCCATTCGATGCGCGTCAGTTCGAGCCGCTTCGCCCAATCGGCGAAAAACAGATTCAAGAAGTCGGCGAAGAACTCGCGGATGAGCGATTTGAACCGTTGGTCGTGGTCGTCGGGCATCCGCAAACTCCTGGGGTCCAGAGGGCACGGCATCAGAGTAACATCGACTCCCCGTACAATCTCCGCACGTTCTCAACTCTTTCCAAGGTGTTCCGTATGCCCACGAATGCCCCCTTGCAGCGCAAACTCCGGATGGGCCTCATCGGCGGCGGCCAAGGTTCGTTCATCGGCCGCGTCCACGCCACCGCCGCCATACTCGATAACCGCGCCGCGCTCGTCGCCGGGGCGCTGAGCAGCGATGCGGCGCGGTCGAAGGCCTCCGCCGCCGACTACGACATCCCCGCCGAGCGCGCCTACACCAGCTACGCCGAAATGGCTGTGGCCGAAGCGAAGCGGCCGGACAAGGTCGATTTCGTTTCGGTGGCCACGCCGAACCACACGCACTTCGAGATCGCCAAGACGTTCGTCGAAGCGGGCTTCAACGTCATCTGCGATAAGCCGATGACATTCGACCTCGCCCAAGCCGAAGAACTGCTGAAGATCGTGGAGAAATCGGGCGTCGTGTTCGCCGTCACGCACAACTACACCGGCTATCCGCTCGTCCGCCAAGCCCGCGAGATGATCCTCAATGGCGAACTCGGCGAGATCAACGCCATCCGCAGCAACTACATCCAAGGGTGGCTGCGGACGCGCCTCGAAAGCGGCGACCAAAAGCAGGCCAAGTGGCGCACCGACCCCAAGCAATCCGGGATCGCCGGCTGTTTCGGCGACATCGGCACGCACGCCTACAACCTCGGCCGCTTCATGACCGGCCTGCTGCCCACCGAGATTTCCGGGCACCTCAAGATCTTCGAGGGCGGCCGGGCGCTCGACGACTACGGCACGGCGCTGATCCGCTACGACAACGGCGCGCTCGGCAGCGTCACGGCGTCGCAGATCAGCCACGGCCGCGAGAACGATCTGAGCATCGAGATCGACGGCACCAAGGGCGCCATTCAATGGCGGCAGGAAGAGCCGAACGCGCTGATCGTCCGCAAGAACGGCGACCCGCACAAGATCTACACGCGCGCCGGCGGGCCGTATCTCGGCGCCGCGGCCGGGGCGAGTTGCCGCTTGCCCGCCGGCCACCCGGAGGCGTTCTTCGAGGCGTTCGCCAACGTCTACACCGCCGCCTACGACGCGATGGTCAAACGCGCCGCCGGGGAGACGGTCGAGGCGGTGAACACGGTTTATCCGAACATCTACGACGGCGTTGAAGGGATGCTGTTCATCACGAAGGCGGTCGAGAGCAGCGGGCAGAACGGGGCATGGATTCCCTTCCGTCACAAGGCGAGCCGCCGGTAGAATGGCGACACAGGAGAACGAGCATGGCCACGCTGACGATCCCGGATGAAACCTACGGCCGACTGATCCGCCGCGCGGCGGAGCTGCGCGTCACACTGGAGGATTTGGTGGTGCCGCTGCTGGACTCGGAGCCGGAGGCGACAACTCCGGCTCCTCAACTGCCACTGACGGGGGAGGCTTGGCAACGGGCCCACGATGATCTGATGCGCGACGCGGCCGAGTGGACGAAGCATCTGCCGCCCGATCAAGAACTCGACCTCGACTATTACCGCGAGCGGGAGGATGCTCAATCGTGATTCTCACCGATACCAATGTGCTTTTGCGATACGTAAAAACGAACGACAAAATGCATCTCGTTGTCGTGGGCGCCGTCAGTCATCTCCAAATGATCGGCGAGGACGTCGTTCTCGTGCCCCAAAACCTGTACGAGTTTTGGGTCGTCGCCACCCGGCCCACGAACGTGAACGGTTTCGGGTGGATGGTCCCGGAGTGCAGACTCCGAATGGGCAGGCTCAAGCGCGTCTTCCGCTTTCTCCCCGACCGACCCGACTTGTTCGACGCTTGGGAACAGATCGTCTTTCAAAATGCGTGCCACGGCAAAGTGGCCCACGATGCCCGCCTCGTCGCCGCGATGCAACTCCACCGCGTCGGCTCGATCCTCACGTTCAACGTCACCGATTTCACCCGCTTCCCGGGTATCACGGTGATCGATCCGGCGACGGTCGCCCCCTAAGCCCCGCGCTTCACGTGCGTCTCCAGATCGAACTCGCGGACGAGTTCGTCCAACCTCGGCGCGAAGTTCGTATAGGTGGCCGCGGTTGTCACGATGGTCAGTTCCACCGCGTCCGGGTCGCCTTCCAGATCGGGCAGATCGTCGAGCGGTTCCAACTGCAATTGGCGCAGCGTCGCTTCGTCGAAGCCGGTGGATGTCAGATCGCCGAGTTCCAATTCCGCCAGCAACTCGGCGAGTTTAGTCCGTTCGTACCGGCCTTGGGCCTCTTGGTTGTTGAGCACCACGTTCAGCGCCTTCTCCCGCGCCGGGGACAGCCGGACCACCGACACCGAAACTTCGTCGACGCCGAGTTCCTCCAAGATCCGCAGCCGGAGATGCCCGCCCACGACGTGGCCTGTGGTCTCGTTCCAGATCAGCGGTTCGACCAAGCCGAATTCTTCGAGGCTCGTCTTCAACTTTCGGTAAGCTGGTGAGCTCGCGGCGACGGCTCGGCGCGGGTTGTACGGAGCCGGCTTCAACTCATCGAGCGGCAACAGGCGGAGTACGAGCGGGGCCATGGCGATATCCTCGAAAATTGGACACATGTATATTATGCGCTCCGGAATTGCGAGTGTCGGCGGAATCGGGATTTTGTTCCTACTCGCCGCACCGCTTGCCTTTGCGGCGGAGCCGCCGTCGGGCGATGCCGTCGTCCGCGGGAAATACGGCGATTCGGATATTGTCATCACCACCACGACGCGCTTGGCCGGGGCCATCCACTCGCTGACGTGGAACGGGCAAGAGTTCATCGACAGCGCCGATCACGGTCGGCAATTGCAATCGGCGTGCTCGTTCGACTGCGCGAAAACGGGGACGTTCTGGGCCGAGGCGTTCAACCCGACCGAAGCCGGTTCGCGCCGCGACGGGGCCGGGGCGAAATCGACGAGCCGGTTGTTGGAGTTGAAAGCCGAGAAGAACGAACTGACGACGCGGACGCAGATGGCGTTCTGGCTCGCGCCGGGTGAGAAGTCGGACAAATTCCCGGCGCTCAATGACAAGGCACTGTCACTGCACGTCGTTTCGAAGCGGGTCGCCATCGGTTACAAGAAGTTTCCCAACGTCATCGACTACCGCGTGACTTTCGACGGGCCGGCGACCGAGAAGCATACCTACGCCCAATACGAAGCGCTCACCGGTTACATGCCCAAAGAATTCAGCGTGTTTCAGACGTGGAACCCGAAGGACGGCAAGCTCGCGAAGCTGGGCGACGGCCCCGGCGAACAGAGCTTGCCGGTCGTCTTCAGCAAGTCCGAGGGCAAGCACGCCATGGCCGTCTGGTCGCCCGATCAACCCTCGAAAGGCTACGGAGAAGCGGGCTACGGCCGTTTCCGCTTCGAAGGCGAGAAGGTCGTGAAGTGGAACTGCGTCTTCCGGTTCAAGGACGCCGCCGGGGTAAAACTCGCGGGGCGGGCATTTCGCGTCTTCGTCGTTCTCGGTACACTCGACTATGTCCGAGCGACGCTCGCCGGTTTGGTGGAAGCCGAGACCGACGAGCGGCGCTGATTCTTCTCCCCTTCGGTTCGGAGTGATCGATGCGCGCTTTGTGTGCCTTGTTCCTCGTCGGCGGATTCTGCTCCGCGGCGGACAATCCCCTGCTCACCGACAAGCAATTGGCCGAGGGACGGCTGCTCCTGTTCGACGGCGAGAGCACCTTCGGCTGGAAAACCAAGGGCGGGGTGACGGTC
>JAYTBD010000795.1:0-2966 GCA_043737155.1 Fimbriiglobus sp.
TCCGGGCGCTCACGCAACCCGGCTCGCCGAGTTCGCCGTCTTCCATTGACACCGCCGCACCATGTCGGTGTACCTCATCAACGTGAATCATAAAGCACCATTGGGGCCGCCGTACAAAAACTTGTCGTGATCCCGACCGGTGATGGTCTTGTCTCCGCCTTCTTCCTCGGGCAAATCCGCGATCGCTTTGAGCATTGCCCGGACGGCAACGGGATCGTGTGGCGGGTCGACCGGGTGTGTCGCAATGAATGAAATCCGGGCCAGACTGCCCTCCGATAGCTCGGGAGCGGGGCCAATCGGGTGGAACGCGCCGTCCCGGTAGACGGCTTCGATGGTCGCGGTCATGCCCTGATCCTCCGCAATGGGTTTCGCTTTTCTACCGCGCCGCACGCCGCGCAGCGGGGCGACTTCCCTCACCACCTCAAGCGAGTCTTTGTCACAGCCCATGTGCAAGCGATCCTTGTGTGCGACAGCGTGGGGCATTAAAGAGAATCCGGAATTCCGGATAAAATGAGTCTTGCCGGATGAATCGCCGAGGTTAGTGTGTTGTGAGCGCTCGGTCTCGGGGATTGAAGATGCCCAGTTTCCGGTTCAAACCCTTTCTCCAGATCTTGGAAGACAAAGTCGTTCCGGCGCAATTTGGCGTCCAGCTTGTCACACCGGGTGCCGGCTTCGTCGGAATCACGACCGCCACCGTCTCCGGTGAACTCAGCTTTCGCAGCGAGTATCCGCCGAATGCCGACGGCTACAGCATCGTCGAAGCCGACTCACCCGCCCAGGCCATCGGCAAAGTGCTGACCGGAACGCTTCAGGTGGTCGTCGGTGGCCAGATCTACACTTATGAGCTGAACGAGAACACGGTCGGCAACTCGGCGTCGGAACACAAGCCCTTTTACTTCGATGGCAGCGCGTTGCGGCTCGAGGACATGGCAGCTGCGCCGAGCGACAGCGACTGGGACTACGACGACCATTTCTTGCTTGCGGCGGCCACCCCTGTCACTTCTACGCCACCGTCTGCGATTCCCACGTTTCGATCCGCCTCGCTGCCAACATCATCCAGGGGGACATCAACCTCGGCTGGTTCGTTGTTCGGCGAAGCGATGGGAGCGGGTCGCTGACCGTCAACTACGCGGCCCCGACCGGCGGTTTGAAGGTCGGCACCGATAACGGCGGCTTCAGCGACACGGCTGGTTCGGTGACCTTTGCAGCGGGGCAAACGGAGGCGGTACTACTGTTCGAAGCCGGGGATGCTTGGATTGACCCCTTAGGTGAAGGTGAACTGAGATTGCTTGCCCCGGCGGGCGGTCAGTACGCAATCGACGGCGAAATGGCTGATGCAAAAGTCGAGTTCGAGCAGGGTATGCAACCGATGGTCGCCCAGCGTGGGGACAGGTCGAACAACTGGAATATCCTGCTTCGTCGCGGGAACGGACTCGACGTTGAGTCTGTCGTTGAAGAACTGCAAACACGCATCAACCAAGGGAGTGCTCAGTTCACACGCAACGAATTGATCATTCTGAGAAACGTATTGGCTGGTCAGTATGGCCAACGCATTACCGCTCTCCCCGGCTATTCGGACCTGCTCAACCTTGCCAACTTGATCGTGGGTGATGCCCGGGGTACTCGCTGGACCTTTGCGCCCGTCGGATGCCGGGATTACGACACCCTCGACGCATTGAGAACCGCTGTCGAAGCTCAAATCGCGAATTTGGGATCCGACGATTTCCAAACGCGCGAAGCTGCCAGAATTCAACTCCAGCGCGTCATTGATGACATCCGGAGCCGCCGGGATGCTCTCCAGATGGAGACGATCGTTCGTGCCCTGCTAGCAAGTCTGGCGACCGCAAACCCCGAGGGTCACTCACGCGCCGAGGTTCTTATCGCCCGTATACTTGTGACTCCGACGGATTATCTTCAGCTGATCTACATCCAAGGAGTGGGATCGCTTCTGCGCAGATTCAGCATCTCGATCGACTCAATCCCGTAGATTGGCGTGCAACCGATGCGACTTTTCAACCCATCACTCGTTTGTGCGATTCTTCTCCAAACACTCGGCGCGCAATCACTTCGGGCGCAGGAGCGGCCTCACCTGCCGGATCCGTCACATTCGTTTTCGGTTTCCGATCGTATGAATCTCAATGAACAAATGCCTGCGTGCATTCAGTTCTCCCCTGACGACACTGCGCTGGCCGTTCGGTCTCTTATCAGCTTCAAGGTACACGCGCTCACATATTGGGATCTCACCGAGCGGGGCAAATCCCGGTCGATTCGGTTGCCGAATGTCGCCCAGAGTTGCAACTTCACCGGATCGCTTCTTATGGATCCAGACAACAAACGAATGATCGCAGCTTCAAATACCGAACTCCGTTCCATTTCCATCCGGGGCGACAGCCTTGAAATTCGATCGAAGAAGCTGATCGACGTGAGCTCCCCAGTATCGCAATCCATCCGTCGAATAGGACTTGGTCAAGTACGAGTGGCCCGACTCGATTCCGATGGCAACCTAGAGATTGGCCTGTGCAAGCCCGACGACCTCGTTGTTTCCGCAAGCAACCCTATAGCAACGCTCCCGAAAAACGACATGGGAGACTTCCTCGTCGATCTCGGCGATGAAATCGTCGTGGGCACGACCCGTCCCAAGTCGCTTGTTAAGCACCTCTGGACCATCGACCCCAAGGCCAAGAAACCCAAACTCGAGCCCCTCCTCACCGTCAAAGACGGCTGCATCTCGTTCCAAAAGGTCGATGACTTCTACGTCATCGGCTCCAATGCCGGGCGGTTGTGCTTCCTCGGCACGGACAAAAAAACCGAACCGCTCGATGCCAACGTGCTGAATATGTCCATCCAGCAGGTGGTCGTCCACAAGGGGGCCGACGGCGTCTACACCTGCTTGGTGTGCGGGGCGGACGAGGGGGACAGCTTCGCCGTGGCCTTCGTGGACACCAAGAACCGCACCATCAAGAGCC
>JAYTBD010000796.1:0-2963 GCA_043737155.1 Fimbriiglobus sp.
AAATGTCATGTCGCCCTTCCGGCCTGAAAGGCCGGTTCACGGCCGGCAATGAATCGGCCTTTCAGGCCGGGGCTCTATTCCTTGCGGTACCCAGGCCCCCGCTGGCTTCGCCAACTCCGACCCGGGCTGACAGAACCGGCCTTTCAGGCCGGAAGAATGTTCAACCACACGCACATGACATTTGCCGCTGGTCGCTCCACTACGAAGACAAACAGAATCGTTGCTACACCCGTTCCCATTGTCGAATATCAGATGATAGAAATTAGATGGGAGATGCCAGTCCGCACGCCCCCTCGCAGAACCGGTCGGCGCCCGGCATAATGATCGCACCGCACACCACCCGGATCCGCCGATGAGCGCCGACCCTACGGAAGCTTTCCTCGTCTCGCTCGGCCAAGCCCAATTGCTCGACGCGGCCCAACTCGCGGATGTGCGCGCGTGGGTCGGAGAGTTCCGCCCCGATCCGCCGTTGCTCGCCAAAGAGCTGACCCGCCGCGGCTTGCTCACGTCATTCCAAGTCAAGGAAATCTACAAAGGCCGGGCCAAGGAACTCACCATCGGCTCGTACCGATTAGTCGATCTGCTCGGCGAAGGCGGCATGGGCCGGGTCTTCAAAGCCACCCACCTCCGCCTCGGCCGCGATGTCGCGCTCAAAGTGATCCGCAAAGAAAAGCTCGCCAACCCCGTCGCGGTGGGGCGATTCCGCCAAGAGATCCACGCCGCCGCGCAACTCTCGCACCCCAACGTGGTGATGGCGTTCGACGCCGAGGAGGTCGAAGGGGGCGGGTTGTGCCTGTCGATGGAGTACGTCGAAGGGACGGACCTCACGAAGCTGATCCGGGCCAACGGGCCGATGCCGATCCCGATGGCCTGTGACGCGATCCGCCAAGCGGCCGTCGGGCTGCAACACGCCTTCGAGCGCGGCATGGTGCACCGCGATGTGAAGCCGAGTAATTTGCTCTTGACCCCGCGCGGTCAAGTGAAGGTGCTCGACCTCGGTCTCGCGTTGTTGCAAGAATCGAGCTACGCCGGCGGAGAGAATGCCAACCGCGTCACGCAGGAAGGATTCGTCCTCGGCACCCCGGACTTCCTCGCCCCGGAGCAGGCGCAGAACCCGACGGGTGTGGACATCCGCGCCGACGTCTACGCCCTCGGCGCGACGCTCTTTTATTTGGTCACGGGCCGCGTGCCGTACGAAGGGGCCACCCCGACCGAGAAGATGTTGAAGCACGTCACCGAGCCGCCGCCGAGCTTGCTGAAGTACTTGCCGGACGCCCCGCCGCAGCTCGGTCAGTTGATCGCGTGGATCATGGCGAAGCGGCCGGATGACCGCCCGCAGACGCCGGCGCAGGTGGCGCTGGCCCTGATCCCGTTCTGCCCGGTGCAAAGCAGGAGCTTCCCGATGCCCGCGATGCCGGCCGCGCCGATGCCGAGCAGCATGGGTTACGCGCTGCCGCCGCAAGCGACCCCGGCCGCTCACCCGCAGCCGATGGCCCGCCCCGTGATCCCCGTCCAACCGACGGCCATCAACGCGGCCATGGGCCAACCCCCGGCGATGCGCGCGATGCCGCAAGCGATCCCCGCGATGCCGGTGAACTACCCGTCGATGCCGGCGGCACCCGCCGGACCGAGCCCGTTCACTTCGTTCGACAGCCCGGCCAACGCGGTACTCGACGACCGCCCGCGCAAAATGAAAGGCGCACGACCGGACGACGAACCGAGACGGAAGAAGCGCGGCGATATCGATAGCATCCGCGTGCGACAGCCGAAGACTCGCTCGAATCTCCCGCTCGTGATCTTCGCCGGGGTCGCGATCCTTATCCTGCTCCTCAGCGTGGGGAGCATCGTCGTTTACTTCGTGACCCGGGAAGTGCAATCGGCCAAGCCCTTGGAAGACAAGTTCGAGAACGCCTACGGCATGACGATGGTGAAGATCGAGCCCGGCGAATTCCGGTTGGGCTCCCCCGAGAGCGAGGAGCGCCGCGAAGACAACGAAGGCCCCGTGGGCACGGTCAAGCTGACACAGCCCTTCTATATGGCCACGACCGAGGTCTCGCAGGGGCAGTACCTGCAGCTCATGGGCAACTCCCCGTCGATCCACGCGAAGAACTACAATCGGCAACTGACCAACCGCGTCCCCGTGGACAGCGTCACCTACGAGAACGCGATCGAATTCTGCCGGCGGCTCACGGGCAAAGAGAGCGGCCACCGCCCCGGCTGGGGCTACCGCCTGCCCACCGAAGCCGAGTGGGAATACTGCGCCCGCGCCAAAACGACGACGCCCTTCGCCTTCGGCGACAAACTCCTGTACCAGAAGCACGGCGCGTTCCTCGAAGAGGCCGACGATCCGTACTGGGAAACGAACCCCGCGGTGATGAAGAATCGCAACATGCCGCTCCCCATCGCCGCGAAGGCCGGGGAGTCGGACAAGGGTTTCGAGGACCTGCGCCGCGAGCCCAACGCCTTCGGCCTCTTCGATATGCACGGCAACCTCTGGGAGTGGTGCGCCGACTACTACGGGGAGAATTTCCCCGAGGGCGAACGCACCGATCCGACCGGCCCCGGCGAAGCCGCGGGCGGCGTCCGCGTCATCCGCGGCGGCGCGTGGAACGAACCGGCGACGAAGGCCCGCTCCGCCTCGCGCTACTTCCACGACCCGCGCAACAGCGCCGGCAACATCGGCTTCCGCGCGGTCTACGCGAAGCTGCCGGAGTGAGGCCGCCGGTGCAGCATTGCAGCTGATTTGATAGCCGGACGCGCTAGCGACGGGGGCGAATGGGATACTCGATGACCCTAACAAAGTGAGTTGACCCAATCGTACCCGTCGCTGGCGCGTACGCCTAATGACGGTCAGGTATTGAATCGCACCGGATATTCTTCGCCCCAACGGGGCCGACTTATACAGCCCAGGGCGGAAGCCCTGGGTAGGTATGCGCATTGCCTCCGCCCCGAAGGGGCCGGCG
>JAYTBD010000797.1:0-2961 GCA_043737155.1 Fimbriiglobus sp.
CCCGCGAACGAGATGCCCGAGTCCATTTGCCGAAGCGGATGAGGCCCCGGCATCCCTTTCCAGGGCACCCACAAGGGGTGCCCCTACAGTTTTCTAGCGTTTGCGAAGGTGACAATCAGCGCTAGTCGGACCACTACAAGATCGTCGACTCGTCCGAATCGCACTATCTCTGGTGCCGGGTCGCAGGGTATCGTACAGAAGCAACCCCCGACAATCCCGATCCGATCCGATGCGCGTCAATATTCTACCGTCCACGGTGTCCGGCACCCCCGGCCACGGCCTCACCGGGTTCGTCGTCGACGGCGCGCTGGCGCTCGACGCCGGGCAGCTCGGGCACTTCGGCACCTGCGCCGAGCAGTCCCGCATCGAGCACGTCTTGCTCACGCACGCCCACATCGACCACGTCGCCGGGTTGCCGACGTTCTTGGACAACGTCTACGGCCTCGCGGAGAAGCCGCCGACGATCTGCGCCCAGCGGGCGACGCTCGATGCGCTCCAAGCGAACTTATTCAGCGGTCAACTCTGGCCCGATTTCATCGGCCTGTCGCGCGTGATGGCGCCGTTCGTCGCGATCCGCGAGATCGTCCCGAACCGCCCGTTTCCGTGCGGCCGGTACACGGTGATCGCCATTCCACTCGAGCACACAGTGCCGACGGTGGCGTACTTGGTAGACGACGGCCGCGATGCGTTCGCTTTGGTCACGGATACCGGCCCGGCGCCGGCGACCTTTGAAACCATCGGCCGTTGGCCGCGCTTGCGCGGGGTATTTTTGGAGTGCTCGTTCCCCCGCCGGTTGCAAGCTTTGGCGAAGGCGACCCAACACCTGACGACCGCGCAGTTCGCCGAGGTGGTGGCTCTGTTCCCGCCGGGGTTGCCGGTGTACGCGATCCACATCAAACCGCGGCACTGGGACGAATGCACCGGGGAACTGCGAGCGCTCGGATTGGGCAATGTGCAGATCGGCGAACCGGGTCGGGTGGTGGAGTTTGGATAGAGGGCGTTGCAACCGCGTTCTCCCCCGCGCCGTGAGCCGGGTTGCGTGCATTTCCCTTTGCCTCAAGTCATCCCATCGCTTCGTCCGATTCTACAGATAGCGCAGTCTCTGCACTCCGCGCGGTTTGTGCGGGCGATGGGAGGATCGGCGATGCGGATGGGGAATACGGCAATCTACGGGGTCGGCCTCGCGCTGATGCTCGGGCTTGCGCCCGCGTCCGCCCAAGAACCCAAATACTGGCCCAACGAGAAGATCAGCTTCCCCATCGACACCGACAAGCTCGCCGCGCTCGACCCCAAACCGACCAAGCTGCGCTTCTACGCCGCCCCGCCCAAAGGCAAATTCGAACTCGTGGCCGAGCGCCGCATCGACGACCTCGAAGAGATCGTCGATCAGAACAACAAGTCGGTCCGGCGCGGCTTCAATTACAAAGCCCGCGGTGACGGCTTGGAAGAATTCGCCCTCCAATACGTCCACGCCAACGGCGACCTCGTCCCGCTCACTACGGCGCTGACGCCGCAGTTCCGCATCGCCTTCGACACCCGGCCGCCGCTCGTGCGCGCCACCGCCACCGCGAACACCACCGTCTCGTGGACCGCCGAAGACGAGAACCTCCTCGGCGATTCCGTGCGCGTCGATGTCAAGTACCCCAACATGCAGGAGTGGTCCCCCGTCGGCGTCCGTTCGTTCGGCGGCAAGGACAGCTACACGTGGAAGGAAATCCCGAGCGGGAAGGTGCTGGAGGTGCGCGTCACCGCCAAGGACAGAGCGGGGCACCTCGGGCAATCGAACATCGTCCGCATCCCCACGGCCAACGTCGGCGCCCTCGACACCGCGGTCGACCCCTTCCGCCCCAAGGTCGGCACCGGCTTCGGCGGGCCGGACGAGTTCCCCAACCGCCCGCAGATCGACTACGTGAAATCGGCCGACCTCACCGTGAAGTCCAAGCTCACCCGCGTGACCCGCTCTGGCGTCAAGGAGACGATCCTCTGGGTGAACGACGGTAAAGGCGGCTGGAAAGAAGACAGCCGGCTGCCGGCGCAGATCGAAGCGACGGCCAAAGATCCGACCGTGGAGATGGGTTACAAAGCTCCCAAGGACGGGCTGTTCGGATTCATCGTGCTGCCCGTCAGCGGTGCCGGGTACAAACCGGACGACCCCCGCGATGGCGATGCGGCCCAGTGGCTCGTGGAGGTGGATACGACGGTGCCGACCATCGAAATCAAAACGATCCGCGTCGGCCCCGGTGGGTTGAACGGCCCGCGCGTCGAGATCGATTGGACGGCCCTCGACAAGAACCTGATGCCGGAGCCGATCACGCTGGAATACGCCAAGGACACGAACAGCCCGGATAAGGATTGGAAGGTGATCGCGGCGAAGATCCCGAACAGCTCGCGCTACGTTTGGGAAGTGGACGACAAGGAACTCTGGAAGTTTTACGTCCGCGCCACCGCCGTGGACAAAGCGGCCAACAGCGCCCGCAGCGTCTACAAGGACGCGGTGATGGTCGATCTGGAGAAGCCTTCGGCGGTCATCGAAAAGGTGAACGGCGGCGGCGGGGACGGAAAGCGCAATTACACTCCCGCGGACCCGCCGACGATGATCCCGACGCCGAAGGTGGAGGTGACGCCGACGCCCGAACCGGTGGTGCAACCGCCGGTTCCCAAGCCGACGCCGATCCCCACGCCGAAGGCGGAGTCGCCGAAAGTGACGCCGCCGAAGTTGGACGTGACCAAGCCGCTTATTAAAGAGGTAGAGCCGGTAACCCCCCCACCGCTGGCGCCGCCGTCGGGTACGCCGATGATTCCGCCGATTCCGAAGTGAGTTGGCTTTGACCCGAGTGTGTCGACCCGGTACCGTCCTTCTCTTCGCAGGTCAGACCTCACCCCCGGCCCCCCCGCGCCGTGAGCCGGGTTGCGTAAGCGCCCGGAGCAGCGCTCGCAAACTCCGGGCGCTTACGCAACCCG
>JAYTBD010000798.1:0-2957 GCA_043737155.1 Fimbriiglobus sp.
AGTAGTACCGGCCCTTCCGTTGTTCGATCCCCATTTGCGGCTCGGAGTTGTGGAACAGGCATGCGCGGGTGCCCCGCTTGGCATTATCCCCGTATCGCCGGTAAACTGGCCCCATGCCTCACAAGTTTACATCGCTCCGCCCGTTCTCAGCCCTTTTTATACCGTCTAACAAATCTACATAAACTTTTGTTCTTGTCGGCTAGCAGTTCACACTATGCACGAGCGCCCGAATCGCGGCTTTGATCGGTTCGGGGAGCGTCGGCCACGCGGCCACGAGCGCGGCGAGTTCCGCGTCGGGTGTGCCCCCTTCGGATTGTTCGCCACTACGCCCGGCACTACGCCCGGAGGCGAGTGGGAAAGGCAAAATGCTTGCGGCGTTGGTGTTACGTTGCGGGTCGTTCAGTTTTTGGTACTCTTCGTCATGGTTCGAATCCATGCCGGGTAACTTGACGCGAATCGATGCCGGCCGGTGCTGAGAAGCGCCGGCCCCTTTCATTTCTGAAGTTGCGCACGGGTTGTGACTCCCCCCTCCAAAAACCCCGAAATGTGCATCGGTGCATTTCGATGCCGTCCGATGCCTTCTGTTGGCACACCCGGCGGTACATCCGAATTATAATCGGTGCCGGTCATGCAAAGGGTGATTTGACGGGGTATGACCGCGCACAGGGTTCCACGGGTCCAATCCGAGTGACCGTGGGTCGGACACACGGCAGTCCTGTGAACGCGGTGTTGGCGACTCGATGGTAGCAAACTCGGATGCCGTGAGCGGGCGAAGCCGATCGGAGTGGAATGCCCTTTGCACCGCCCCTACCATTTCTTCCCCTCGAGGCATTCATGCCTACTGCCGAGAGCACCGACCGTTCCGCCCCGTTTCTCGACTTCGTCGGGAAGTTCCACCCGGGTGCAACCGTGGCCGTGCTCTGCCACAGCGATTGCGACGGCTGGCGGCCGGGGCCATCCTGGCGAAGGCGATCGAAAGGGCGGGTCACACCGTCGCCTTGGAAGTCACGGGCAAAGGCGGGTCGGCGTGGGAGGAAGCGAGTCGTGCAGCGGTCGGCCGACACCGCCCGCAGGCGCTCGTCGTGGCCGACCTCGGCTGCCGGGCCGAGCCGGCGTTGCCGGGTGTGCCGTCGCTCTTCGTCGATCACCACCGGCCGGAAGGCGTACCCCCGGGGGCGATTCTCATCACCGGCTACGGGATCGAACCGACGCCCACCTCCGGCCTGCTGGCGTGGGAATGCGGCAAGCAGGTCGCGGACGTGGCCGACTTGGACTGGATCGCCGCCATCAGCGCGCTGGGCGACGTGGGCGACCTCGCCCCGTTCCCGGAGTTGGCCGACGTGCGCACCCGGCACAAGATCACCCCACTCCGCGACGCCACGTCGCTGCTGAACACCGCCCGCCGCTCCGCCACCGGGGATGCCACCCCCGCCTTGCAGCTGCTCCTGAAATCGACTGGGCCTAAAGACGTGCTGAGCGGTGTTCACCCGGAAATGGACGAGCTGAGGGCGATGAAGGCCGTGGTGAACGCCGAGTTCGCCGCCGCCAAAAGGGTGGGGCCGAAGTTCGCGGACAAAACGAACGTGGCCATGGTCCGCATTCATTCGGCTTGTCAGATTCATCCGATGGTGGTGCCCATCTGGAGGACCCGGTTGCCGGATCGCCTCGTGATGGTGGCGAACACCGGCTACCTGCCGGGCCGGGTGAACTTCACCATGCGGACGGCCACCGGCACCAACCTGCTCGACTTCTTGAAGCAGCACGCCCCACCCGACCCCGGCGAACACTACGGCCACGGACACGACCAGGGCACGGGCGGGTCGCTGCCGTACGACCAGTGGAACCTGTTCGTGCGGGGGCTCGGGTTCGGCCCGGAAGCGCTCGTGAAGGGGGCGGCGTGAACGATGCCATTCCCCCCATGCGGCTCGGCTTCGCCGTGAAAGTGTTGGGGCAACCCGACTTGAAGAGTAACGACGCCCGCAAGTGGAAGAGCCAGCCGCACCTCGGCGTATCCATCGGCTACCTCCATGCCATCTTCGACTATTTGGCGAAGCACGGGATCACCATGTACCGCATGTCGTCGGACGTGGCCCCTTACGTGACCCACCCGACCATGCCCCAGTTCCACGGCCAAATCCGCGAGTGCCGGTCGGAACTGGAAGACCTCGGCCGGACGGCCCGCGAGCGGAATCTGCGGCTCAGCTTCCACCCGTCGCAGTACATACTGCTGAACAGCCCGGACAAAAAGCTCGTGGATCAGAGCGTGAACGACTTGGTCGCCCAAGCGGAAATCTTGGATGTGATGGGGCTGGGTACGGAGGCGGTGCTCGTGACGCACGTCGGCGGCATTTACGGCGATCCGGTCAGCGGCCGCGAGCGGTGGGCGAAGACGTACGCGACTTTGCCAGAGGCGGTGCGGCGGCGGCTGGTGTTGGAAAACGACGACCTGCGGTACTCGGCCGCCGATGCGCTGGCAGTCCACCAGATGACCGGCGTGCGGCTGGTGTTCGACCACCAGCACTACTGGTGTCTGAACCCGGAGCGGTTGGAGTTGCGGCCGACGGTGGAACGATTCCTGAAGACGTGGCCGGCCCCCGAACGACCGAAGATTCACTACTCGTCCCCGCGGACCGAGCTGCGGGAGATCAAGCGGGAGAACCGCAAGACGGGGAAGGCCGAAACAGTGCTTCAACCGCCGGTCTGGACCGGGCACGCCGACTTTATCAACCCGTTCGAATTCGCCCTGTTCTTGAAAGTAACACGCGGGCTCGTGTTCGACGTGATGCTGGAGGCGAAGGCGAAAGACTTAGCGCTCCTGCGAGTGCGGCGGGATATCCCCCGGTACGCCCCCGAAGAGGCAGTGCGGTTCGGGCTAGACTCACTGATCGGGAGAGGGGCCTCGGCTTAGCCCGGATAATTCACCAATAGTTGTTGATGTGGCTGTTGTGCGGGTACCG
>JAYTBD010000799.1:0-7270 GCA_043737155.1 Fimbriiglobus sp.
GGACTTTTCCCGTCTCTTCATCGCGATCGCTGCGATAGCTCTGGCGATCCTGTTCACCGGATGCGTCGAGAAACCAAAGACAGAGGACACAGCAAAAGGGGCGGTCGAAAATCCGCCCAAGGGCAACAGCACGGAGAAGACCAAGCCAGTTGTCACCGTGGATCGTGACGCCCTGTCCGACTTGACGGACGTTGTGCGCGAGAGCAACAAGCTCCAAGCGAAGAACGAAAAGCGTTTCGAGAGCCTCGAAGCGGATGTGGCGATGCTCAAAGGGAAGAAGTCCACCACGGTCTCGGCGGATTCAACGCCCGAGAAGTCCCCTCAGCCGAAGCCATCGGAGCCCGAGCAGCCCCCGAAATCATCGACGCCGAAGAAGCCCACTCAGACGCTCAAAAGTCCGGATCAGACCATCTCGCCTCAAGCTGGGCGAAGCGTCCAGCGGGTAGAATATCAACCGCCCTTTCAGACGCCCGAAGTGTTCACAGCTTGGGCAATGACGCCATGCAATCACTGGATTCCGGTGACGCTCCGGGTCGATGGTAAACCGAAAAAAAATGATTGTCCCTGCGGTACTTCCTACTTGGCTTCATACGAGGCAGCGACCAAGACGATTTCCCTGTGGCGCGATTCCGAACCGACGCCGAAATGCCGACACACGCCGGCAACACGATAATCAGGAACGAAGGGCGTGATGCTTCACGCCCTTCGTTGTTTGCGCGACACTTCGACCATCGCGTTACCCGAGCACAGCCACTTCCGCCTCGGCTTCCAATTCCACTTCGACCCTCAGTTTTTCGACCGAAACTCGAAGCCGCTCGTAGATGGGAATCTCTTTCCCCACCATCTCCACGCTGACGGCCAGAGTGTACCTCGCCGCCGAATCCGGATCGTTACTCCACCCGTGGTGGCCCACCACCGCGATGCAAAAGTCTTCGGGCAAGGCGTTTGATTTGACGACCGCCCAATCTTTTTGAACCGTCCCCGCGCTCCGCGACGCTCCCTTGATGATGCCGTGGACGGGGTTGCTCCCGACCTTCCAACCAAACGGGGTGCCTTCGCCCTCATCCTCTTCGCCTTCGTCCGTTTTCATGGCCCGTCGCCGGAATGTATCGAGCGGCTCGCCCCGATTGCTGCTCTTCCAATCGAGCCACGTGGACAAGTAGCGGCGGCGGTTTCGCCGCGTACGCCTTGGCTCGGCCGCGTAGGAAAGGGTGACTTCGACGAGCACGTCGTAGTCGTCGCCCGGCCGACGGAGAGCGGGGTCTATCGGGACTTGGTAGATGTGGCAGCCGCTCGCTTTGATGGTGCGGTCGCCGCTGGTCACGAGCGTCGTTCGGTACTCCGTGTTCGACGATGCCCGTTCGATGTCGGGGACGCCGTAGCCGATCCACTTGATAATGTTGCTCCGCTCGGTCGGCGTGGCGTCCTTGGTCCAATCGGGCCAGCGCGCGGACTGCACGATCAACCCGCGGTAGAGGAGGCACGACTCTTCCGGCAAAACCTCTTGCAGGCGTGCGGCGATGCGACTCACCTTCGGCGCGGCGAATGACGTTCCGACATCGTCTCTGTCGTAGGCCGGGCCGGGCGGGTGCATGGTGGAGCGAACGAGCTCGGGGTAGCACTCGCGCCCGCATTCGGGATTGCCGACGTCGGTCGGCGTGTTGCGCGAAACGAGGTTGTCGCCTCCGAATTCGACCACCTCGGGCTTGATGCTGTTCCAAATGCCGAGTCCGCTGCGGGAGAATGCGGAAGGGTGTCCGACTTCTCGGGCGCTGGAGTGCCAATCGGGGTCTTCGAACTCGCGGTAACCGACGGATCCGACGGTCAAGGCTTGTAGGCTCTGGGCCGGGTTGGCGACGCGGGAAGAGAGTTCGCTCAAGTAGGCCGGGTACTTTCGGCCCGCGGTCAAATGCTGCAGCACGCCGGGGATCGCGGCGCTCCCGGAGGCGTGGATGTTCCCGGAACTGACGACGAAAAGCACGTCGTGCACGTAAGAGAGCTGGTCGATCTCGGCCGCCCACGCCGACATGTGGCGCGTTCGGCACGGGGTCGTGGACGTAATGGAGTGGTTGAAAATCCGGGTCGCGCGTTTGCCTTGGTGGTAGCGGGCGATCAGTTCTTGAAGGAGCATGGGCGGGAAGAGGCGCTCGGGCATGGCGCAATCGCCGTTCAACACGCGGGCGTTCTGGAGCCAATACTCGAGTTCGAACTTGCCGGCGCGGGGAATTCCTTCGCCGTAGAGAACGGCACCGGCGACCCGCGTTCCGTGACCGCCCGGTTTGACGTAATCGGCTACGTCGGTCGGGGAGACACCGGGCAAGAAACAGAAAGACGACTCCCGATCGACCGCCGGTTCCAGGAGATAGTGTCCTTCTTGGAGGCCGCTATCGATGATGCAGACGGCGGGCGCGTTCGCCTGCGGGGGAATGATCGTCACCTTCTCCTTGGCCTTGGCTACGGAAGCGCGAGAGGTCTGCGGAAGGGATACATCGTCGGGCTCGACCACCTCGAAGAGAAACGGGTAGTTCAGAACGAGGTCGCGGAGTCCTTTGCCCGAGATTCGAATTTGCAGCGTGAAGCTGTCGGCGAGCATCGTCTCCGTGTGCGTCTGGTTGAAGTGGTTGAGCACCTCGCCGCCGTAGAAATCGACGACATTTTTGACTTCTCGGTACCTCGTGTCGGATAGGTCGTCCCAAGCCATGTAGGCAGCTATCCGTGCGTCGGTCCACACCTTCATCAAGCCCGCATGCTTCCCTTGCCGCTTCGCGAAGGTTTTATCCGTCTCGATTTTCCCCCGATTCGGCTCGTTCGGACGAGTGGGAATTTGGATTTGCCCGACACAGGCGACGCCCACTTCGACGACGTAATCCTCGTTCTCGTCGAGGGCGGGCCAGATAGCGAGAAGGTGGTCGGACAAAATGCGGGACAGTCGCTTCGACTGGTCGGGGTCATCCTCGATTTTGTAGATCCTGGCGACCGCCGCTGAACCCGCTACCTGACCGACGAAATCTTGAAGCTTCTTCAAGAAGGCGTTGAGGTCGAGGTCCTCCGACGCGACGATGACGAAACCGTTCTCCTGTTCGGAAACGAGTTCGAACCCGAACCATTTGCGGAGCTCGTCCAGATCGAGGGCCGTATCGACTTCCAGAACGAGCGGGACGTTCTTCGGAAGCATCGGCAGATTCGCCTGCTCGCGGTCGTTGACGCGTAGCGTCCATGCCGACGACGCGGTGGCGGCGGTACCGCTCAGGCTCCCGCTGTGCGCCTTTCGGTCGCCTTGCGCGAGTTTGGTTCTCGGATCCCCGGTCATCCTCAGCTGCGGGAATCGTGCCGGGCCGTCGTAGCGCAGGATGAGGGGGAGGTGGGGGAAGGGCTTGCTTGCTGGCGGCATGTGTTGTCTACGGCGGGGAAGAGTTGCCTTTGCGAATCTCGCGAATGGCTTGCTGGAGGTCACTTTCTTCGACGGTCTTGCGGCCGGCCAAGACGGTCGCTTTCGCCGCGTCCTGAGCCGCTTTGACGACGTACGCCGCCGAAGAGCCGGTCAACGCGGTGATGACCGCTTCCCAATCCACTTGCCCGGAAACCTTGATGGCCGACAGTGTCAGCTTCAGCAACCGATCGATCTCCGCTTCACCCGGCAAGGGGATGAGGAACACGTCGTCGAACCGGCGGAAAATCGCTTCGTCTAGTGACTCTTCGACATTGGTGGTCGCCACAAGTATACCGGGCGCATCGTACTCGTCTAGGAACTGCAGGAGGGCGTTTACGACGCGAGACGCTTCTCCGATGTCCCGGCTTCCGGAGCGCGAACGCGCGATGAAGTCGCACTCATCGAGCAGCAGTACGCACGGTCGTTCCTTCGCCGCCTCGAACACCATTCGGAGGTTGGCTGCGGATTCGCCGAAGTACGACGAGAGGAGAGCGTCGAAGCGCACTTTCATGAGCGGCAACGTGGTGTTCCACGCGAGTCGCTTCGCCCCCAGAGATTTGCCGCAACCGGGCGGACCGTGGAGGAGAACCCGCTTCCTCGGCCGCAAGCCGTAGGCCGACAGTCGTTCGCGGGCGGCGTACTCCCGTTCGACGCGCGCGAAGCGCTCCTCCACGTCGGGCGGTAGCACCATGCAGTGCTCGAGCGTCTCGCGCGGGTGGAGCGTGACGAGCATCTCGCGGTGGCGACGGCTGCTCGGAAGCTCACGCAAGTCGGGAACCGCGTGATTCACGGGGCGCGCGCGGGCGCGGTCGAAAATTCTGTCGAGCTCGCCGGCAAGCTTGCTGTGACCGCTTTCGCGTTCGGATTCGATGACTTTCTTGGCGAGAGAATTGAGGTCGTCTTGCGACCCTTCGGCGATAGCGCGCACCAAGCGTTTCAGAATGTCTGCGTTCATGGTGCGGCCTACTGGAGCTGGGTCACTGCGACAGCTCGTCTGCAAAACGTTTCTAAGTTGTTCCGCTCAGGAGGAAGGGCGTAGTGCGCCGGATCGCCCAAAGTATTTAATCCTTACCATGTTAACCGCAAACGCGGGCTATTCAAAACGTCCGTTACGGCACTTTTGCCGGTCCGCACCATTCCCAGCTTGTCATTGCCGGTCAAGTCCGACCTAAATCGTGATCCGCTCCACCTCATCGAGCGAGAGCTTATCGTCCCGACGGTCGTAGAGCTTCGTCGTCCGGGCGCTCTCATGGTTGGCGAGCTGCTGGGCCTTCTCCAGCGTCCCGCCGTTGGTTAGGTAGTTCGTGATGCCGGTGGCCCGGAAGGTGTGGCACCCGATGGCGGTCTCGATGCCAGCGGCTTTCGCCCGCCGGCGGACCATCTCGTACACGTCGCGCCGGGTCATCCGCTTCACCGTGAGGCGCTTCGTCTTCCCCTGCGTGGTGCGGAAGAGCGAGCCCTTCTTCTGTTCCCAAAAGCCGGCGGCTTCGATGTAGGAGTCGAGAAACTCTTCAAGTTTGTGATGGGCGGGAACCTCGTGGAGTTTCCCGCCCTTCTCGTGCAGCCGGATCCACCAGCGCTTGACCTGGGGGAGTAGTCTTCGACGTTCATCCCCGCCATGGCTCCCACGCGCGCGAAGGTGTAAACCATGAGGCCGATGACGGCCCGGTCGCGCAGGCCGACGATGTTGGTCGTGTCGATGCTGTCGAGAAGGTGGCGGGCCTCGTCCGTGTCGAGCACCGGGGTCTTCCCCTTCTTGGCCGAATAGCTCGGCCCCCGCACGGCCGCGGCCGGGTTCATTTCGATGACTTGGCCGACGACGAGGTAATCGAAGAGCATCCGGATAGCGGCCAGGTTCTGCTTGACGGTGGGTGCCGAGCGCTCGCGCGAAAGCGCTTCGATGTAAGCCGCGACGTGGAGCGGCCGGATCTGCGTCAGGCCCAGGCCTCGGCCTTCGACCCAAGCGAAGAACTTCTTCACGGCGCGGATGTAGGCCATTCGCGTGTTCACATTGCGGATGGTCGCGGCGAAGAACTCGGCGAACTTCTCCTCGGCGCGGGGTCCGGCCCGGCTGATGACAACGGGAAGGATCGAACGGGCATCGAGCCGGATGATTTCCTCGTCCTTGTTCACGATCACGAGTTCGGCGGCCATCACTGATTCTCCAGTTCGGTGTCCGGGTCCGGAGTGTTCTGTTCTGCTTGTCGCTGGTGAAAGTCTCGGAGAAGTTCATCCAAGGCTTTGGCCGGGAACCGGAAATTGGTCGCCTTCAAACGCCGAAACGCTTCGTCCAAATCCAACAGGCCCCGCTCCGCGGCTTCTTCAAGAACGCCGACGGTACCTATCACCGGGATTCCCTTCGCCGCGGCCGCTTTTCGGCCGGCCTTCTCGTCGATCAGCAGCGAAGAGACTTTGAGTTCGATCGCGAGAGAGATGGCTGCAGCTTCGCCGGGGTCGAGGGTGGGAAATGGAAAGAGCTTCGTCGGCGCTTGGACGATCAACCATCCGCGGGTGAGGGCCAAGATGTCGGGGACACCCTCGGCGACTCCCTTCGCGGCCAATTCCCGCTCGACCTCGGGCGGAACGTAGACCGTTCCAAAGAGGGTCTGCACCTGCTGGAGGTAGCCGATCTTTGCGAAGGTGATGAGCGGCGACGTGTCGGATACGACGATCATCGGCCCATTTCGCGCAGGACTTGTTTGAGGGTTTGGCGGTCGCTTTCGACGTCTTCACGCGTGAGGCTTTGGGCGAATTCGTTTCGGTCCATTAGAAAGGTGTCGGTCTCGAAGCGGTCGAGGCCGAGCATCTGGCCGAGTTCGTAGTGGGTGATCTGTTCCTTGCGGAAGAGATCGAGGGCGACGGCGACGCGCGCCTCGGTGTCGAGGTCGGGAACTTCTTCCCGGAGTCTGCGCTCCATCTCCGTGGGCAGGTCGAGCATGATTGCCATGAGGTCACCCCTTTTCGACCACTATAGCGGAAGCGCAGCCGAACCGCAAGATAGCCGTGCATAACGTCCTTTATGTACCCCAAAGAAAGGTAGGGCGCAAGATCGGAACTCGGCCATCGGGAATTGGGTTGGAAGAAAAGGATCGGATGGAGCGGCCGTTTGAGTGGTGATGAGACGGCGGGTACGCCCTCAGGAAAGTGGTCGTACCTCGTCGGCTCCTGCATCGTCTGTATCGGACGGCGACACGACCACCGGCAGCTCCGTCCCAACGGGCTACCAGTGCCGCAAGTTAGATGACGCTTTTACTTGCCGCCTTTCTCGGCCCCCTCATCGTCGTCGCCCTTGGTGGCGTCGTTGCCGCGACTCAGCGCGTTGAAAACGTTGAGCGCGTCGTTCATCCCCTGAGAGAGCGGAGCGACCCCGACCGGACGCCCGATGGCCACCCAGTTCACGTAGTAGTTGTCTGCCTGGTTGCCGCTATGCACGGAGAACCCGCTACCGGAGACGCTCTTCAAGGTCTCCACATAGCCGACCCCGCCGCTGGGCCACTCGGAGGTCAAGAGCACCGTCGGGATGCCCGAGAACCCGCTTTGGAAGTAGATCGTCGCAGAGACGGTGGTCTTCTTGAAGTACCCCCACTCCATGTGGAAGTCCGCGGTTGTCTTGCTGAACTGAGCCATGTCCATTCCTCCAGTTGAAGAGTTAGAAGCACTGAGTGCTCGGTGGCCTCTCTTGCCGCCGAACGACCCAGCTCAGCAGCGGCCCCCGCCCCGATGAGCTACGGGTCACGAAAAACCTAGCAGGGTGTTGAAAAACTCCCTGTTGCCACCCCCATGGTATCGCGCTATCCTTGTCGAATCATCGGGGGATATGCCATGCGGGGTCGGACCGAC
>JAYTBD010000800.1:0-7250 GCA_043737155.1 Fimbriiglobus sp.
CTACTGGCTCGACAGCCCGGAGTTGGCGATCGAGCGCGTCGCGGGACGTGTGCAAGCTGGCGGACACCACGTCCCGGACGCGGACATCCGGCGGCGCTATGCCCGCAGCGTCCGGAATTTCATCGAGCTGTATCGGCCTGTCGCGGATCGTTGGGAAGTGTACGATAACTCGTATGGCCAACGCCATCTCCTCGCGATGGGCGAAGGGGGCGATGAGGCGATCGACAACGCATTCGATTGGGCCGAATTTCTCAGGAGCGCCGACGATGCTTGAAACCAAATCCACCGCGATGGAAGAAATGAAAGCCCGGCAGCCCGCCATGAAGGCGGCGCACGAGAAGGCCAACCGCGAGGCGCTGCTCGAACACGCCCGCATGGGTCGCTCGGTCTGCCAGTCCCGCGACGGCAAAGTCGTTTGGATCCCGCCCGCCGAAGTCTTCGCCCGCTACGGACTCGACGAATTCGGCCGGCCGCTGCCCGCCGAGCCGAAATGATGACCGTCCCCGAGTTCCGCAATGCTCGCGCGGCCGGCCGCAAGCTGGCCGTGGTCACCGCGTACGACTTCACCGCGGCGCAGATCGCCGAGGCCGCCGGTGTCGATTGCATCCTCGTCGGCGATTCCCTCGGCATGGTCGTGCAGGGGCACGCCAACTCGCTGCCGGTCACGCTCGCGCAAATGGTCTACCACACGCAGATGGTGGCGCGCGGTTCCAAGCGGGCGCTGATCGTCACCGATCTCCCCTTCGGCAGTTACCAAGTGTCGCCCGGTCAAGCGGTGCGGAGTTCGGCGAAGTTGCTTCAGGCCGGCGCCCACGCCGTGAAACTCGAAGGGGGCGCGCGCATGGCGGAAGCCATCGCCGCCTGCGCGCGCGCCGACATCCCGGTGATGGGGCACATCGGCTTGACGCCGCAATCGGTGCATCGGATGGGCGGCTTCAAAGTCCAGCGCGATGCCGAGACGCTGATCGGAGACGCGCTCGCCGTCGAGCGGGCCGGGGCGTTCTCCCTCGTGGTCGAAGGGGTGCCCGCGGACCTCGGGGCGAAGATCACGCGGGCGGTGTCGATCCCGACCATCGGCATCGGCGCCGGTCCGGATTGCGATGGGCAGGTGTTGGTCTGGCACGATTTGCTGGGGATGTACGACGGATTCCGACCCAAGTTCGCCAAGCGCTATTCGGAGTTGGGCGCTTTGGCGACGGCGGCGCTGGCCGAGTATTGCCGCGAGGTGCGCGCGGGCGAGTTCCCCGCGGCCGAGCACAGCTTCAAGTGAGGGATACGCGATGAAGGCCGTGATCCTCGACATGCCTGCGCACTGGCTCGCGGAGCGCAAACGCAGCGGCGCGGAACGCTTCGACGAGATGTGGGACGGGGTGTTGCATATGTCGCCGAGCCCGAACCGGATCCATCAAAACTTGGTGGGAGATCTGCGCGACTTCCTCAATCGCTTTTGGGCCAAGTCCAACGGCGGCGAGGTCATCCACGAGATCAACGTCGTCCACCCGGACGACGAAGCCGACTGGATCAACAACTATCGAATCCCGGACATCGTCCTGCTTTCGCGCGACCGTCTCGCCCTCGAAAATGACGCGTACATCCTCGGGGCACCGCTCATTTGCATCGAGGTCCGCTCCCCGAGAGACGAGAGTTTCGAGAAACTCCCGTTCTACGCCAAGCTCGGCGTGCCGGAGGTTTGGATAATCGACCGCGATACGAAGAAGCCGGAAGTGTTCGTGCTCACCGATGGTTCGTACGTCGTCGCCGATCCGAATGCCGCGGGATGGATCGAGAGCACGGCGATCGCGGCCGAATTGAAAGCGACCCCGTCCAAGAAGCTCGCCATCCGCTTGAACCGCGACGATGCGACCCGCGCCGAGATCCCGGAATGACCGCTCTTCCGAACGCCGACGCGCGCTTCCGACCGCTGGACAATTTGCAGCCCGGCGAGTTGATGCTGCACGAACTCTACCGCAGCCTCCAAGGGGAGAGCACCTACGCCGGGCTGCCGTGCGTGTTCGTGCGCACGACCGCGTGCAACCTGCGCTGCACTTGGTGCGATACGCCGTACGCCTTCAACCGCGGCGAAATTTACACTCGCGCCGACGTGTTGGGGAAGGTGCTCGCCTTCGACACACTGCTGGTCGAACTCACCGGCGGGGAACCGCTGTTGCAACCCGACGTCTTCCCGCTGATGACGGAACTGTGCGACGCGGGCAAGACTGTGCTGCTGGAGACCGGCGGATCCATTTCGATTCAATCGGTCGATCGACGCGTCCATATTATCATGGATTTGAAATGCCCCGACAGCGGCGAGTGCGACGCCAATCTATGGTCAAATCTGGAGCAATTGAAACGCACAGACGAAGTGAAGTTTGTCGTTGCGAGTCGTGGAGATTGGGATTGGACCGAGGATATTGTGAAGCGACACCGATTGGACACGCGGTTCACGGTCCAAATCAGCGCCGCGTTCCACGATGTGACATTGCGGCAATTGGCCGAATGGATTCTGGAATCGGGGTTGAACGTGCGGCTGCAATTGCAGGCGCACAAATACATCTGGGATCCGAAGGCGCGCGGGGTGTGACGGGCTGGCCGGACTCCCGCTTCAATGCGGGCCGTTCCACCATTCGAGCAGGGCCTCCGGCCAATACCGCGACGGCAGCACGAGCGCGACGTGCGGTTCCGTCGGGTTGACGATGATCGGGAGCAGCGGTTTCCGGAGGTGGGGCTTCGGACTCGGCAGGTGCTTGCGCACCACGTAAATCGTCGACATTCGGCACGGCAATTTGGGACTGATCGCCGAGGGCACGCGTTTGCCGAATACGCTGGTGTATTCGTCGGTCAGGCGATTCGCAATCGCCGCGAGAGCCGGTGCCTCCGGTTTCGTGTGTTTGAGCGCCGCCAAATCGGCCGCCACCCCGCTGAGTTCTTCGACCGCAACTGTCGCCGCATCCTCGAAGGAATACACGACCTCGCCCGGTTGGTCATTCTTCCCCGGAGCGAAGAGCTCGCTGTTGGCTTGGATAAAGTGCCCCCACACGACTCGCCCGTCGCGCTTTAGCCTCGCCAAATTGAGGAACAGCGTTTCCAACTCGTTGTTGGGATTCTGGTAGAGCCATTCGGGCCGCACGACGCGCAGGTACGTCAGCCGATCCCAAAGCGAGAACCGGCGCGGGGGCCGGCCGAAGTTTTCGGCGCACTGGGCGATCATCTCGGGGAACATGCGCACGGCTCCAAATCCGGAATGAGTCAAGGCAATTGGGGCAACGGAGTGATCAGGACCTCGCCGTCGGCCTCCACGTCGATTTGCAAGCGGTGGTCGTTCAGAAGCCGCATCCCGACTAAGACTTCATCGCCCAAGGCGGAAGCCAATACTGTGCGCCAAGCTCCGTCCCACAGCACCTCGGCGACATGGACTTTGAACTGCCGCGGCGTGCCATCCCCCAAGATGAGTTCCCCGTCCGAATCGAAAGCCAGACTGAGCGCGGTGATAATCGCGTCGGGCAAAGTCAACGCCGCGGTGAATCCCGAGTCCACCACCGCGTTCACGTCGAGCGTCGAACCGTCCGGGCCGCGGAGGACGAGCGGGATGACCGGCCCCCGGCGGAGGACGAAATTGCCACGGATCATCGGGCGCCCGCGAATCGGTAGGCGGTCGGATACCCGGCCATCATGAGCCAGAATCGGCCCGCGGGTTGTCGGCACCGCAACCGTTTCGACGCCGTATAATCGTCGTCGTCGATTTCGTAGTCCTCGCTGAGGACATCGATCATGACGAATCGGCCGTGGTCTTCGGCACGCAGTTTCGGCGATACGACGCGGTCGTAGACTTCGTGTCCGAGGCTGGCGATTTCGCTGTCGGTGAGTGGCTGTTGCGCGACGAGCATGTTGTTCTCCGTGCGTTCGATTATATCTCGATCCTGTCCTCGTTCACTCCGATCACCCCAGATACCGGTTCACCACATTCTCCAGCATCTCCTGCCGCCCCGATGCATTCGCCTGCGCTTCGCCCTTCTTCAGCATGTATGCCTCCAGGCTCGCGAAGTCCTCCTTCCCCGCTTCGATGCCGGCGCCGATGCCGGTCTCCCAACTGCCGTAGCGCGCCTTCACGAAATCCGTCAGCACGCCGTCTTTACGAATCGCTGCGGCGATCTTCAACCCCTGCGCGAAGGCGTCCATCGAACCGATGTGGGCGTGGAACAAATCGTCGGGCTCGAAGCTCTCGCGGCGGACCTTGGCGTCGAAGTTGAATCCGCCCGAGCCGAGGCCGCCCTGCTGCAGCACGACGAGCATCACCTGCGTCGTCAGGTAGAGATTCGTCGGGAATTGGTCCGTGTCCCAGCCGATGAGTTCGTCGCCGCGGTTGGCGTCGATGCTGCCGAGGAGGCCGTTGGCGCTGGCGTAAGTCAGCTCGTGCATCATGGTGTGCCCGGCCAACGTCGCGTGGTTCGTTTCGAGGTTCAGTTTGAAGTCGCCCATCAACCCGTACCCGCGCAGGAAGGCGGCGCAGGTGGCGCTGTCGTAGTCGTACTGATGCGTCGTCGGTTCCTTGGGCTTCGGCTCGATCAGGAACTGCCCGGTGAAACCGATCTTCTTTTTGTGATCGACGGCGAGGTGCAGGAACTTGGCGAAGTGGTCGAGCTCGCGTTTCAAGTCGGTGTTGTAAAGGTTGTGGTACCCCTCGCGGCCGCCCCAGAACACGTAGTTCTCGCCGCCGAGTTGCTGGGTCACTTCCATGGCCTTCTTCACCTGCGCGGCGCCGTAGGCGAATACGTCCGCGTTGCAACTCGTACTCGCCCCGTGGACGAAACGCGGGTTGCTGAACAGGTTGGCCGTCCCCCACAGCAGCTTGATGCCGGTGCGATCCTGTTCGCCCTTGAGCACCTTCACCACGGCGTCGAGGTTGGCGTTCGACTCGCGCAGCGTCTTCCCTTCGGGCGCCACGTCGCGGTCGTGGAAGCAGTAGTACGGCACGCCGAGTTTCTCCATGAACTCGAAGGCGACCGTCACGCGCTTCTCGGCCATGGCGACGCTGTCGGTGCCGTCTTCCCATGGGCGCACGGCGCAGCCGGGGCCGAACGGATCGGAGCCGGTGCCGCGCATGGTGTGCCAGTAGGCGACGCCGAAGCGGAAGTGCTCGGCCATCGTCTTGCCTTCGACGACCTCGGCCGCGTCGTAGTGGCGGAAGGAGAAGGGGTCGGTGCTGGCGGGGCCTTCGAACGCGACCTTGGACACTGCGGGGAAAAACGACATCGCGGACTCCGACTCGGGTAGGTAGTGGGTGTGGAGTTGTGTAGCGGAGGGGCGGAGCGATGGGTAGTGATGATGCGGCGAAGTGGGTATGGGAATGGAATCGGCCCGCATCCGAGGGAGTGCGGGCCGGTCGAAATCATTTCCCGAACAGCAATCACTTTGCCGGTGGTGTCGGCGTCTGGGCCGGCGTGGGGCTCAACTTGAGAAAGTTGTCGATATCTTTCTGCAATTGCTGACATTCCAACTGCTTTTGTTTCAGCTTGGCCAAGGCCTCGGCAGTCGTGTCCGGGGTCGCACAGTACCCGGGTGGAGCTGCCCCAGGGCCGGAGCCGGCGGGGACTTGAACGGGCATATATCCCGTCACGGGCACGGCTTGGGTGCCGGTGACGACTATTTGGCCCCCGGGCCCCGCGCCGTAAGTCGGCGGCGCCCCATATTGCATCGGCGGTGGTGCCCCATATTGCACCTGCGGAGCGCCGTAGGCCATAGGCGGAGCGCCGTAGGCCATCGGCGGGGCGCCGTAGGCCATGGGTGGGGCGGCGCCGTATCCGCCCACCGGCATCATCATGGGGCTGCCATATCCCGGGTTCACCATTTGGCTGCGGAAGGTGACTTCCGAAGGTTGTGGAATCGCTTTCAAGCGGATCCACGGAATCGGGATCTTGATCGTGTCGAACATAAAACCGATAGCGGTGCGGTCTTTGATTTCTCCGCCGATCATCCCGGCTCCGTAGCCCGGCCCGGCTCCGTACATCGGGTGGGCGGGCGGGGCACCGTAGGGCTGGGGCTGATACACCGGAGACGCCGGCGGATGGTGCGGATGCAGGCAACTTTGTCTGTGTTGATGGCCGCCGACCGCGCAGGTGGCGTCGCCGCAATCGGCGGACTGCTGCACCACTTTGGGCGTCGGGGCCTTGACAATGATGGTCTCGGGCGTTTGTACTTCGATACGCGTAGGCGGCGCGGTCACCGTTGTTTCTGGGGCGTAACATAACTCGGTGCATCGGCGTTGAAATTGGTGGCAGCCCAAGCTGACGCTACCGAACGCAACGGCAATCAGGCAACGCCACATAAGAGGCTCCGATGGACGGGTCGAGGCGAATGCGCCGAATGCGTCGGCTTTTCTGATAGTGCCTTCTATCGACATTCCACAGCTCGGAATTTGCATAACTTTGCTCAAGTGCTTACTAATCGCAAATTGAGGGGACTGGGAAGAATGCAGGGGCCAAACGAAACAACCCCGCCTCGCTGGGCCGGGGTTGAGCGAATGCGTAGGAATCGAATTACTTGGGCTTGGACTCGCGGAGCGTTTTCTCGGCCTCTTCAAGGTCCGTGATCTTCTTGAGGCGGGGAACCCCTTCCAATCCTTTCAATTGACTGTCGTCGGATGCGATTTTCTTCAGAGCGTTGATTTGATCTTGGTGTCGTTGGAGAGCTTTTACGGTTTCGACGAATGCGAGATCGTGCAGTTCGAGCGTCTTGTCGTGGAGCTCATTCGACTTTTTCAAGTCGGCCACATCGGTTTTGAGTTTCTCGATCTTCGCGTTGATCTCGCCGAGCGATTTCTTGCAGTCATCGGCGGGTGGCGCCCCGTAGACCGGAGCTGCGCCGTAAACCATTTGCGGAGGAGCGACCGGAGCGGCGCCGTATGCAACGGGTGCCGCGCCGTAGGACACGGGGGCAATCCCGTAAGCGACCGGGGCCGTGCCGTAGGCAACGGGTGCCGCGCCGTAGGCGCCCGGAGCCGCGCCATAGGACACGGGAGCGGCTCCGTAGCCCGCGGTCGGGACCACTCCGTAAGTTGGGACTTGCACGTAGTACGTATAGGGGACCATAACGGTCGTCATCCGCGGGCCCGACGCGCCGTAGGGAATTTGGCACGAGGGCTGACAGGGCGGCGCCATAGTCGGGCAAAGTTCCGGTGGGCAACTCGCTTCGACCACCCTCGTACCGCATTTTCGGAACGTGATAATCGGATGCGGGATGACGATCCTCGCCCG
>JAYTBD010000801.1:0-2949 GCA_043737155.1 Fimbriiglobus sp.
CACGGATGAAAGGCGGGATGAAGAGGATCGGAATAATACCAATTTTCTCAGATCCGCTTCATCCTGTCTTTACCGTGTCATCCGTGTTCCTCTTACGCTTTTCACCTCCCGCGCAACTCGACCATCGTGCAGCTTCCCAAGTCCAGTTCCTCATCGCCGAAGGTGAGCACTCGAGCCCCGAGGCCGCAGACCAAACCGCTGTCGGCGCTCGTCCAATCGACCAACTCGCCGAGGGCCAAGTCGTCGCCTTCGCGGCTGCTGCCGGGGTAGAGCAGCGGGAGCGTAACCGTGTGCGTGGTGCCGTCGGTCAATTTCAAGCGGGCCGTGCGGAAGGCGAGGTCGAGAAGGTGCTCGGCTTTCTCCAACCGCAGGGTTCGCACGTCTTCAAATGGAATCCACACATACTGCCGACCGAGGAACAGTTCGAACACGGTTGCGAAGCGGTCGTCCGAATCGCGGAGGCCGGTGAACTCGCGGCCGTCGAGGAAGCCGGCGATCTCCGGGGCGAGCGCATCCGCGCGGTCGAGCCAAGGGGTCGCGGCTTCGGATTGCCCCCGGTTCTGGCAGAGGGCCGCGTTCCACCGGCAGCGCACATGCCGCGGCGGATCGGATAAAAACTCCGGCCGGCGCAGACGCGGGAAGCGCCGGGCATCGGCGCGCAGAATATCGCGGAAGGCGCGCTTCGATGCCGGCCAATTCGGTGAATCGCTTTCGACCGATTTCAATTGTCGGATCGCGTCCGCCGTTTCCCCGGCGAGCACGAGCAGTTCGAACAGGAACAAACGGGCCGGGGAATCGTCGGGGTGGTTCTCCACGGCGATCCGCTGCAGTGCCAAGGCGTCGGCGAGACGGCCGTCGTCGAGGGCCGTGCGCGCGGCGGTCATACGTCCCACCACGTCGCGGTCGCCCAGCCGATGCCGACGATCGCCAAGGTCGTCATCAGGCCGAGCAAGAACCAGAGAATGGGCGCGACCCAAACGGGTGCGGGTTGCGGGATCGCGGTCGGCTCGTCGGGGATCAACGGCACGACCTTGGTCGGCTCGCCATCGCTGAAGCCGGTGATCGGAGCCAGCCGCGATTGCTCCAAGAGCCGGGTGAGTTTGCTGGACCCGCTCAGCGCCGACAACTCCGACGCGATCTCCTGCGCCGTCGGGCGCCGGTCCGGATTCTTCGCCAGCATCCGCTTCAAGAGCCGGGCCAAGTCGGGCGGAACGTCCCCGAGATCCGGAATCGGTTGCTCGATGTGGGCCTTCATCTTCGCCCGCGGCGACATCTTCGGTCCGCCGAACGGCCCCCGCCCCATCAGCATTTGAAAGAGTACGCAGCCGAGGCCGTAGCAATCGACCTTGGCGGTCACGGCCGTGGCATCGACCCATTGCTCCGGGGCCATGTAATCGTGGGTGCCCAAGTAGGTGATGCCCGTCAACCGGCCGTCGGGTCGCCCCGCCGCTTCGGCGGTCAGCGCCAAGCCGAGGTCGAGGATCTTCACGATCCCATCCGAGGTCAGCATCAAGTTGGAAGGTTTCACATCCCGATGGACGATTCCGTGCGCGTGCAGGTGGGCCAACCCCGCAGCCGCTTGGCGGGCAATCTCCACGGCATCGCCGACGGGCAATTGGCCGACGGATTGCACGAGGCGGGCGACATCGACGCCGTCGAGCAATTCGAGGGCGAGGAACGGGATGCCGTCGACTTCCCCGGCATCGGTGGCACGGACGATGTTCGGGTGATCCAGTTTGGCGATGACCCGGGCTTCGCGGTCGAAGCGCTCTCGGTACTCGCGGTCCACGGTCATCGGCGACGGCAGGACTTTCAAAGCGACGACGCGGTCGAGCTTGGCGTGCCGGGCTTCGTACACGGCGCCCATTCCCCCGCAGCCGATCAGCCGGTGGATGTGGTACGGCCCGATCCGCTCGGGGATTCGAACGGATTCGGGGACGGTGTCTGTCCCGCAGGCCGTGAGCGGCAGGGCGGAAGCGCGGCGGCACGCTTCGCACTCGGCGATGTGCCGGGCGACGGAGGACTGCTCCGAGTCGGGCAGTTTTCCGTTGTGGAAACGTCGGATCAGGTCTTCGTTCAAACAGCCCGTCGCCTGCACGGTGCTTCCAGAGAGAGTGGTTCGGCGAGAATCCGCCATCGATGTCGAATTATACGGGAACTGGCGGTGGATTAGCCAATGGAGATGGATCGTCGACTTCCGAAGTTCGGCTTCGGAAGTCCTCGGCGAGTTCAAAGGTCTTCCGAAGTCGAAGCCGGACTTCGGAAGTCGAGCCGTTTAGCCGCATCCTTCGGATTGACGCGCCGGGGTAACTGGGGTAATAGTCCCGCCTCAGTGGACATCCCGACGGACGAAACTCGAACCGACCACGGTTGTGGACGCGGCACGGAACGCCCGCCCATCAACGAAACCGCCAGAGGAGGGCGTAATTGTGAAGCGAACGATGCTGCTGTTGGGGGCGCTGGTGGCGCTCGGCTTGGGATTGTACACCGCGGGTCAAGTTTACGCCCAGACGCCCGGTAGCACTCCGGTGCCGACCCCGGGCGCGGCCGCGAAGCCGGCCCGCACCGACCCGACCCGCGTGGCCGTGTTCAACGTGGCCAAGGTGATGAAGGATTTCAAGAAGTGGCAGTACTTCGCCATCACCATGAACAACAAGCGGATCACCGCGGCCGGGGAACTCGGCAAAGTCCGCAGCGAGATCATGGAGCTGCAGCAGAAGGCGGAAAAGGAACCGCGTCAAGACGTTAAGGACGGCCTCGTCCGCGCCATGGTCGACAAACAGCGCGGCTTCGAAGACAAAGAGCGCGTTTACCGCAAGCAACTCGACGAAGAATCCGCCGCCCACCTGAAAAATCTGTTCATGGAAATCCAGCGCGCCGTCGGTGCCGTCGTCGAAAGCAACGGCTACGACGTGGTCTTCGCGTATCCCGATGCCGTGACGGCCGAAG
>JAYTBD010000802.1:0-7245 GCA_043737155.1 Fimbriiglobus sp.
CGCTCCGCGTGATGCCGGCGGAAGGGAGTTTGAGGATTCTCAATTGGCCCGAGACGCTTCGGTGCTGAGTCGGCATCCGAGAACACCCTTCCGCCGGCATCACGCGGAGCGTGATGGCTACAGTCCGGAGTTGCGCAAATTGTGGGAGAGGAGTCATTCCGTGCGAAAAGCTCTGCTGCTCACCGCCGTTCTCAGCCTCGTTCTGCTCGGGTTGGGCTATGTCTATCTCTCGATGGACTCTCGCGATTTCACCAACTACAACGCGGTCCGAGTCGGCATGTCGGTCGAGGAAGTGGAAGCCATCTTGGGACCTGGGACGGAGGTAAAACAAAAATACGTACCGAGTATCGTTGTCCCGGTGAACCCGCAAGACGCGGTGGATTCCCTCGAGAGAGCGAGAAAATCGGGGGCGCCCCCGCCGACGGCCCGCGACTACCCGACCCGGAACAAGCCGGTCGTGGAAGGCGATTACATCCTCCAATGGGTGAACAGCGAGACCGGGGAGCGCATTATCGTGGCCTTCAAAGATGGGAAGGTTTGCGAGAAGTATTACTACGACCCGAACTATTTGTAATGAATGACAGACACCCGCCGAGCCTGTAATACCTCTTAGCTCTTGCGGCTTCGAACATTTTCACAGACAGGTCCGGCCCTCCTACCTTTCCACTTTTTGCACTCTGAGTTCCGGCTGCGGGGCACTTGACTGTCGCAACGGCCAACTCTGAATTGTCAGTCAACTTCTCCGAAGCACAATTTCCACGACTGACAAAGCGAATGTTTGAATTGGAACATGGAGCAACTCCGAAGTGTTGAAAGAAGATTGGCAACCATATTGGAAGGTGTCAATCCCACAATTGTGAAATTTCGCGAAAAGCGGTTTTCGTCACATTATTCCCCATCATTGTTCCAGCGACTTCACGAAATGCACGAGGTCGACTAAGTCGCTTCGGGAGACGGTCAGCCCGCTCATGGGCATGGGCGTGCCGGGGATGCCGAGGAAAACGCGGGAATACAAATGGTGCGGATCGCCGCCGCCTTTGAATAGACCGGCCGTGAGATCGCGCGGGAACGCGGGTGAGCCGTTCTTGTTTTTGAATTTCGGATCCTTCGTCTGCGGGCCATCCCCTTTGCCCTCGTTGCCGTGGCACGAGGCACACGCGGCTTTGACGAACACCAGTTTCCCGCGTGCCACCGACTCCGGCGTGCTCTCCGGGAACGGATTCGGCAGGTCGTAGTTCAGCCCCGCTTCGACTTCCTTCTCGGCCATCTTGCGCATCTTTTCGACGGCCGCGTCGCTCCAGTCCACTTTAGGATCGAAGCCTTCCTCGCTCTGTTCGGCTTTCGCTTTGACGATGTCCTTCAACCGCTGCACGATCACCTCGACACGGACGAACTTGCGGACTTGGCCGACGATGGCCCGCAATTGGGCTTCAGGCAATTGGCCGAAGGCGGGCATCGGCGAACCGGCGATCCCGCGTTTGATCGTGCCATACAGGTCCTCGTCCGTCGGCATCCCGCCGCCGGTCTTGTCCGGGTTCGTGGTGCTGACGAATTTGAATTCGTCGTATCCGAAGTAGCGGGCGCGCGGATTCAACCCGGCCAAGCCGAGGCCATCGCCTTTAACGCCGTGGCAATTGGCGCAGTGGAATTGGAAGAGCTTGTAACCGTCTTGGTACTCGGCTTCGGAATCGGGCAGCGACGTGCCGTTGGCCAAGCCCGAGTTCGAGTATGGTCCCGATGGTTCGCGTTCCAAAGCCGGCCAAATTTGAAAGCCGGACCAGATTACGGCGCCGGTTAAAAAGAGTGGCGCGGCCAAGAGGAGTACTCGCCGGAACATGGGCAGACGAAATGCGCGGTCGGGAGCGATTCCAGTCATGGCGGTACTCGAAATCGACGTGGGAGAGATATTTCATTTTAGTGCGGTGCGGGCGAAATAGAAACAGTGGACAACTTCATTCCCCCACGAGCGGATCTTCCCCTTGGCCGGCGATGGTGAACATCGACCGGATCACCTGCGGGTCCATGCGGTCCGAAAAGAAACGGGCACCGCCGTCGGCGAGGCCGAAGCCGGCGACGCCGGGGTAGTTCCCGAACTGCCCACCGACAATCGGTGCGGCTCCCGGCGTCGCGTCGAGCATCCGTACGGTGCTGGGGCCGCCGCGGATCCAGGGGCCGAGGTCGCGGGCCGTCTCGGCAAACAACAGTGTCGTACCGAGGCCGTCGTAGTCGCGGATCGTCGCGAGCGGCGTCGGGGAATCGTAGCGGAAGCAGCCGGCGCGATTGGGGACCGGCAATCCCAAACCGAGCGTCGCGCCGTCCGGGCCGATACCGCCGACACCGACGATTTGGGCGACGGCGGGTTCGTCGGGTTGCTGCTCCGGCGCCGCGCCGGGGCAGAGGAAAAGTTTGATCGGCGTCTTGGCGAGTTCGCGGTTGCGGTCGCTGTCCCACGCAGCGGCGCGTTCGACTTTCAATGCGAGCGGCGCGGTGTCTTGCCGGCGCCGGCTCAAGAATTCGAGCGACTCAGCGATCCAACTCAAGCGCTGCTCCGGCGTGAGCGCCGGGTTCACCAGCGTGCCGGCCGGCACGGCGAGGCGGCGCAGTTCCGGCTTGGTGTCGTCGTTCCGGGACTTCTCGTAGAGCGCCGCGAATTGTCCGAGTTCGCGGAAGTTGTCCAAGCAGGCGACCCGGTCGTGCGCGGCGCGCTGGCGCACGATCGCCATGGCGACAAAGGCCACCACCAGCAACCCGAGCAGCACGAGTATCGCGACACCGACCCGAGACTTCACCGCGCTTCTCCCGTCGGTTCAATCCTTCTTCACATCGGGTGGCTTGACCACCGGCGGTTTGACTTCCACCGGCGCCGGCGGCAGCAGCGGCGGCGCCGGCGGTAGCGCCGGGGCGGGCAAGATTCGCACGGCGCCCGGAGGCATCATGCCGATAGCGGGCATCGTCGGCGGATAGTTGGACATCGCGCTCCCATTCGGCGTGAGGTCGGGGGAAACGAGCACCAGCACGTCGTCTTTGAACATCTTGAGATAACCGGGATCGACCTTTTGCCCGTTCGTGGAGGCGATGGCCATCGTTGTTTCGCCGAGCTTCTTGGCCGCGTCCTTGACGTCCACCTCTTTGCCTTCGGGCGTGTAGACTTTCAAATCCTTCAGATCGGCCAGTTCGATGCGGACGTACTTTTGCACGGCCATTTCGCTTTCGACCAACACGGGCACTTGCTGGCCGTTGGGCCCGCCTTGGAACTGCACGCGGGTCACTTTCACCTTTTCGGTGCGGAGCACGGCAAAGCGGACTTTGCCGTCGTTCTCGGATTTCAAGTTCAAGATGTACGGGGCCGGTCCCGTGGGCGCGATGTCCTTGGGGATCGGGGCACCGGGGAGCAGGAGGGCGAGGGTCAAGCCGAAGGCGGGAAACATGGTGTACTCCCAAACGGGGACGGCGGACGGTGAGTCGAGGGTTACTGTACCCCGGCGGCGGGCGCGGAACCAGCCCGGCCGATTTCCGGGTTCGCCCGCCGGGTCCCATGCGTTACAATTCCCGTGTCCCAACTCGAACCGGAGGATGCCACCCATGCGGGCGATTTTGACTCTGGCCATCGCGGCCCTGTTCGGCGCCGGTACGATCGGCGCGCCGATCCCCAAAGAAAATAAGAAGACCCTCCCCGAGAAGCTCCTCGGCGAGTGGCGATTGGTCAAGTCGGACGCCGGGGTGAAGCCGGATTACGAGTTCACCATCCACTTCAAGAAGGACGGCGTGCTCGAGTTCCACCGCCAGTACCCCGATCAGGAGGCCAACGTTTCCAAAGGCAAGTACAAGCCCGAGGAGAAAGCCGAGAAGTACCCGGACGGCTCGATCGACTGGACCATCCGCGAAGGCGATATCTCCCACGGGGAGATCTCCAAGATCCTCAAGCTCAACGACGACGAACTCGTTTTCGAAGATCCCGAAGGGGTGAAGGAGTCATTCGTCCGCGTCAAAGTGGAGAAGAAGAAAGATAATTGACGCCGAGCCGAGCGAACCCGTTACTCGCCGGAGTCGCCGCTCGGTTATACGTTAGATCCATCGTTCCTGGAGGGGTCGCGCGTGCGGCCCCTCCTGCCGTTGCCCGCCCGACGTGCGCGGGTCCGCCTCACAGAAGGTTCCGTTCCCATGGGTAGTATCGCTTCGGATGTCGCCAATCCCGCCCTCGCCGACGGCGGCAAGAAACGCATCGACTGGGCCGACCAAGACATGCCCGTCCTGCGCGCCATCCGCGCCCGCTTCCTCAAAGAAAAACCGCTGGCCGGGCTGCGCATGAGCGCATGCTTGCACGTCACCGCCGAAACGGCCGGGCTCGCCCGCACCCTCCAGGCCGGCGGCGCCGACCTCGTGCTCATCGCCAGCAACCCGCTGAGCACCCAAGACGACGTGGCCGCGAGCTTGGTCCGCGACTTCGGCCTGACCGTCTGCGCCATTCACGGCGAAGACCCGCACACCTACTACAAGCACGTCGCCGACGCCCTCCGGCACGAGCCGCACGTGACTATGGACGACGGCGCCGACCTCGTCACCGCGATGGTTCACATCTCGATGGACAAGCTCGACAAGTTCAACGACGGTCAGAAAGCCGTCAAGGATTGGGCAACCTCGCTCAAGCCCGAAGCCCGCAAGACCGCCTTCGACAAAGTCATCGGCAGCATGGAAGAAACGACCACGGGTGTGATCCGGCTGCGGGCCATGGAAAAAGACGGCGTGCTGAAGTTTCCCGTCATCGCCGTCAACGACGCCGAGACCAAGCACTTCTTCGACAACCGCTACGGCACCGGCCAGAGCACCATCGACGGCATCATCCGCGCGACCAACATGCTCATCGCGGGCAAGCAGATCGTCGTCGCCGGCTACGGTTGGTGCGGTAAGGGCGTGGCTCTGCGCGCCCGCGGCCTCGGCGCCAACGTGGTCGTCACGGAAGTCAACCCGATCCGCGCCCTCGAAGCGGCGATGGACGGCTTCGCCGTGATGACGATGGCCACGGCCGCCAAGACCGGCGACGTGTTCATCACCGTCACCGGCAACAAGCACGTCGTCCGCGGCGAGCATTTCCAACTGATGAAGGACGGCGCCTACGTCTGCAACTCGGGCCACTTCGACATCGAAGTCGATTTGGTCGCGCTGAAGGGCCTGACCGCCAACGTGAGCGAAGACGTCCGCCGGGAAGTGGACGAGTACAAGTTGAAGACCGGCAAGCGCATCTACGTGATCGGCCACGGCCGCTTGGTGAACCTCGCCGCCGCGGAAGGCCACCCGGCCAGCGTCATGGACATGAGCTTCGCGACGCAAGCCTTGGCGACGGAATACGTCGTGCAGCAGAAGGGCAAGCTTTCGAACTCGGTGCACCCGGTGCCGCGGGCCATCGAGGACTACATTTCGATTGCGAAGCTCGCCAGTATGGGCATCGGCATCGATTCGATGACGAAGGATCAACAGGATTATTCGACGAGCTGGGAACACGGGACGTGATCGATGGATGCGAGAGAGGCGCCGGTGGGACATCGTCCCACCGGCGGCACGGCATCTGCTTTTCCAATGGAAGATCAATCGTCGTCTTCCTCATCTTCTTCGTCATCATCTTCTTCGTCCAAATCGTTTTCCTCTTCGTCGGTTTCATCGACGGCGGGGGTCATGCCGCGGTCCCGGGTCATCCTCCCGTTTTCGTCGGCCAAATCACCGCCGTCGGCGGGGATACCTTCCAGCAACTCAGTCTCCTGCCGGCGTTCTTGTTCACCGCGTTGGGTCCGTGCCGCCATGGTCGTTCTCCGGTCGGGTTTCGGGGCGGAGAAATCCCAACACATCCCGTTCCACTTCGGAGGCAATCGAGAAATCTCCGCACATCCTCACTCCGCCTTGAGCCGGTAGCCGAATTGCGCCCCGCCCAGGTCGGAGGCTTCGATCACCACGATCGTGTACGTCCCGTCCCGGGGCAGCGTGCGCTCCAGCGAGGGGTCGCTCGAATCGCCGGTGTCGTCCACCAAGCCGACGATGTTCTTGGTGTCGTCGTAGAGCGTCAGCAGGATGTCGGCAGGTGCGCCGAGCTTCGCGGCGAAGATCTCGAACTTCACCTTCTGCCCTTTCTTCCCCTCGAATTTGAAGCAATCCACGTCCCGCTCTTTGGAGATGGTCCCCTCGACCGTCACCGGTAGCGCGATCGGCTGGGCTTGGGCGAAGTTGTCGTTCGGCTCCTTCTCCGCGACCGGTTTGGCGACGACAACTAGCTTGTACACCGCGCTCCCGTCGGGGGCGGTCGCGGTCAGCGGCACGCTCTCCGGGGCGTGGTCCTTGGCGAACTCGAGTTCGACCTCGACTTCGGTATCGCCGAGCTTGTTGGCGGGGTAGTTGTTCGGCACGGCCGCTTTCTTGCCTTTGCCGACGAGCTTGGCCGTCACCTTGGCATCGCCCGATTTCACCTCCGTAACGCCATCGAGTTTCTGCCCGCGCAGAATCACCTTCAGCTTCGCCGTCGGAATGATAACCAGTGGGGTCGAATACTGAATGACGGGAACATCTTTCGCCGCCGGTTTCGGTTGGGCCAGCAGGGCGAGCGGAAATATGAGAAGAGTGAGAAAGGGAAAGGGCTTCGGCATCGGGGAGACTCGGGGGCGGGCGGTGACTGGATTGTACACCGCTCCGCCCCGGTGGCGGTTTACTTCGGCACGTCCGGGGCGACGTTCGTCCGCAGGTACTTGGCCGCGGCTTGGTTAATTTGATCGTCGCTGACATCGTACTTGACCGTGTAGCCAATGCGGGGGAAGAAGTCGCGGTAGCGGATCGCCTTGGCGCCCTTCTTTTTGGCTTCCTCGCGGGCCAAGTTGATCAAGGTGATCAGTTGGCCCTTTTCCGTGAGGAGCCGGTCGCCGGCGCCGGCGGAGGGCACGGCGCCTTCGACGGCGTAGGCGGTGCGGTCGGTCGGGCCGCCGCCGACCCAGCGCTGGCTCGACAGGTCGAAGTAGCCGTCGACCACGATGCCCATCTTGGTCAGGGCGCGCTCGACGGTTTTGATGTCGTCCACACCGTCGCCGTCGATGTCGAAGATCCCGTAAAGGACGACGTGGTCGACGCTCCCTTTGCGCCACGCGGCGTTATACAGGAGGTCGCCCTTGAGGATCGACTCGCGGATCGGATCGTGGATTTCGGTCACGCGGGCGCGGCTGAGGTTCGGCCCGAGCACTTCGATCACTTCGAGCTTGGCCTTCGGCACGA
>JAYTBD010000803.1:0-2946 GCA_043737155.1 Fimbriiglobus sp.
CGACTCCGAGTCTTCGAAGATCATGCTCCACGTCTACGCCATGCTCCACGAGCTGTAAATCGACAATCTGACCTCCAAAGTACGCCGGGGGATGTCGGACGCGTTCCGCCAAGGGGAGAAAATTCACGCGCCGGGATTGGGCTACAAACTGGTCGACAAAAAGAACGCAAACGGCAACCCGATCTTGGACCGCAAGGGCCGCATTGACAAAGAGCGTCAAATCGACGAAGTCGAAGCGGCGTGGGTCGAGAAAGCGTTTCGATGGTACGGGTACCAGAGCAAGAGCCGTCCCGGCATAGCCGAGGAGTCCAACGCAAATGCGGTTGGCGGCTCGGTCAGTTGGGACAGTACCAGCATCGGCCAACTCCTCTACCGAAGTCTCTATCGTAACATCGATGTCTACAACATGACCCGACAGACGCGCGATTCCGGCCGCAAAGTCGGCCGCGCTGAACTGGGTCGTTCGGCGGCGCAGGCTTCGGCACTGCGAGCCTACCGCCCGCCTCTGGGCTTCGGGTGGCTCCGCGAGAGATCGGCGCGAGCGTCGAGCGTGGGACGTGACTTGGTTATCCGAGACAGGGAAGGTCTACGTCGCCGTGGTAGCCGCTTGAGGGGCGATGCACCGCCTCCGAATCTCATTGATAAAGCCCCAAATCCATCGCTTCGGCGAGCTTCCATCGGCACCACCACCCCCCGCTGCGCCATTTGCAATAGACCTTCGTCGACGCCAGCGTGCCGGGGCGGGCGCTCGTGTCGGTGTCCGAAAGCGGGATCTGCACCAAGTACACTTGGGCCACGGGGGTCGTCTCCTGACCGCTTTCGCCGGCCGGCTTCACCGAGAGCGGCCCGCCGCCGCGCTGGGTCAACTGCGGCGGCACGCGCTTCTCGTCCGAATCGGGGAGGCGCAACACTTTGCCATCGTAGACGCGGTCGGTGCGACCGGGGATGTGGACCGCCACGTCGAGGGTGCCTTTGTCAAACAGGTCTTCCTTCAGCAGCCGGTACTGCATCGGCGTCACCGGCAACTTCACGACCAACTTCGACGGGTCGGCCACGGTCATCAGCGGCGGGGCGTCGGTGAAGTTCGCCGAGTAATACCGGCCGATGTCGCCGGTCTTGGGCACGCCCATGACGTGGCCGTCCTCGGGGGCGCGCAGCTCGCTGACGCGCGCGATGCGGTCGAGCAGTTCCTTCTCGCCGCGCTCGGCGTCGGCCACGCGCAGAACCGTGCTCGTCGCGTATTTCTCGAGTTCCTCCTTCGATCGACCCGTCTGCCGGCTCGCCTCTTCGCGGTAGAGCTTCTCCTGTTGGCGCTCCCCGGCGAGTTCGCCGCGGACCTTGGCGAGTTGGTCGTTGAGTTCCTTGCTCTCGAACTTGGCAAGCACCGCCCCCTTCTTCACGTACTCGCCTTCCTTCACGAGAACGGCGGTCAGCGTCGCCGCTTCGCTCAGGCCGACCGGCTTGGCGTGATCCGGGTCGACCGAGATCAGACCCGTCTCGCGGACGCGGCTGATCGGCAAGGGCAGGAACACGAACGCGATCACCAAGGCGGCGAAGACGGCGAGGCTCGTGTAGTAGCGCTTCGATTTCATGTCGGGCAATCTCCCCCGTTGGCGGACGCTCTTGATCATCTTGTAAGCGGGCATGATGAACATGGACACCAGCGACAGCACCGCGAGCATGCGGCTGAGCACTTTGAGTTTCGGGTTCAGGAAGTCGGAGAGGAACCAGATGATGCCGAAGGTGACGACCCAGCGGTAGATCCAGCTCGCCACCGCGTAGGTGAAGAAGAGCACCTTGCGGCTCGGCGCCATGTACTGTTCGGGGGGCTGTTCGACGCCCAGCGCGACGGTCAGGAACAGGCCGTTGAGGTACTTGTTCGCCCGGTCGCGCAGGTTCGGGATCTCGAGCCAGTCGGCGAGCATGTAGTAGCCGTCGAAGCGCATGAGCGGGTTGGCGTTGAAGAGTACCGTGCTCACGCTGCAGAGCACCATCAGGCACATGGCGATGTTGTTCACCACCGGCAGATGCGGGGTGTACCACCAGACGAACGTGCTGATCGACGCGATCAGGAGTTCGACGTAGATCCCGGCGAAGCTGATGATGATGCGCTTCCACTTGTCGGCGACGGTCCACGCGTCGGTCACGTTGGCGTAGAGCGCCGGCGACAGGCACATCAGCAGGATGCCCATCTCGTGGCACTCGCCTTTGAACGCCTTGCAACTCAGGCCGTGGCCGAACTCGTGGATGACTTTCACGATGCCGAGCGAGATCCACATGTACAGGACGGTCTGGTAGGCGAAGAACTCTTGGTACTGCGGCATCTTGTCGTAAAAGGCTTGGAAGTGCAGGCCGACCTGCATCAGCGCCGCGAGCATTACCATGACGCTGAGAGCGAAAAACGTCGGCGTGAAGATCCACCAGAGGAAGCGGAACATCCACGTCAGCAAACGGTCCGGGTCGAAGACGGGGATCTTGATGTACAGGATGTTCGTGAAGGTCGCCAGCCGCTTCATGTTCCGCTGTTTGGCGCGGCGCTGGAACAGATGCGAGCCGGTCCCCGCGTGTTCGTGCTGCACGAGGCCGGCCGTGACGAGCTGCCGGGCGAACGCTTCCAAGTCTTGGAATTCCAAGCGGTGCGGCCGGTATTCGTCCTCGAACTTCTTGCGCACGTCCTCCATGGCGTGCCCGCCGTCGAACAGGCTGAAGACGAAATACTCCTGAGCATTGAAGCGGTAGTAGCGCAGGCAGACGGGGTCCTTGACGACGTGGAAGCGCTTGCCCTCGTAGCGCTGCTCCACGTGCTGCAAGTCGGGCCGGACCTTCAGCCGGACGAGCTTGCGGCGTTCCGCCGGTTTGTTGGAGTGCTTATCGTCCATCGGTATTGAACCCGTAGGGGCACCCCTCGTGGGTGCCCGGCTTCGGAGAATCGAATGCGGGCACCCA
>JAYTBD010000804.1:0-2942 GCA_043737155.1 Fimbriiglobus sp.
GAGAATGCCGAACGCGGCCCCGATAGAATAGCGGAATCGAATTCGATTGTAGCCGAGGCCCCCGCCGTGGATGCGACCGACCCGCTGACCCTCGACCAATTCCTGAATCGCAAAGTCGTGATCGACTTCCGGGCGGAGTACGTCTGCCTCGGCACGCTCCGCAGCATCGGCGATCATTTCCTCGAACTCAAGAACGCGGACTTGCATGATCTGCGCGATACGGACACGAGCCGGGAGAACTACATCGCGGCCTGCGTCATCACCGGGATCAAGCGGAACCGCAAACGTTTGCTGGTCACGCGCTCGGAGATCGTGGCGATCGCCGACTTCGAAGACATTGTGGAGCAATAAAGTGAGCACCGAACTGCGAGAACTTTGCGAAACCTTGGCGACGAACGCCCAGGGGGCGAGCCGCGCGCTCGCATCGGCGACGACGGCGCAGAAGAACGCGTGGCTCCTCGCCTCGGCTAAGTCTCTCGAACTCAACGTCGACGCCATCTGCACCGCCAACGACCGCGATGTGGAAGCGGCCCGTCTGACCGACCTGAGTACCGCGAATATCGAACGCTTGACACTGACGCCGCCGCGCATCCGCGCCGCTGCGGAAGGTCTGCGTCAAGTCGCCGCCTTGCCCGACCCCATCGGGGAAGTCCGCGAAGGGGGCGTGCGGCCCAACGGCCTCCAAGTGCTGAAAGTCGGCGTGCCCCTCGGCGTCATCTTCTTCCTCTATGAATCGCGACCGAACGTCACCGTCGATGCGGCCGGGCTTTGCGTGAAGAGCGGCAACGCCGTCATCCTCCGCGGCGGCAAGGAAGCGACCCACTCGAATGAGTTGCTCCATTCGATTTTGCAGGCCACACTCGTGAAGAGTGGCTTGCCCGCCGAGGCTGTGCAACGGGTGCCGACGCTCGACCGCGCGGCCGTGGGTTGCTTGCTGAAGATGAGCGACCGCATCGACCTGGTGATTCCACGCGGCGGGGAGAGCCTCATTCGCCGCGTCGCGGCCGAAGCGACGATGCCGGTGCTCAAGCACTTCCAGGGGAACTGCCATGTGTACGTCGATCAACACGCCGATTTGGGGATGGCCGAGCGAATCATCGTGAACGGGAAATGCCAGCGACCCGGCGTCTGCAATGCCACCGAGAGCGTGTTGATTCACTCGGCCATCGCGGATAAATTTCTGCCGCGATTGGGCGAACGCCTCCGCGCGGCCGGGGTGGAAATCCGCGGCTGCGCGCGCACCGTCGCGCTGATTTCCGATGCGACTCCGGCGACCGATGCCGACTATGCGGCCGAGTTCCTCGACTTGATTCTTTCGGTGAAGGTGGTTAACGGGATGCCGGAGGCGCTGGAGCATATTCGGCTCTTCGGGTCGAAGCACACCGATGCCATCGTCACGGGCGATTTGGCGGCGGCCCGCGAGTTCGCGGCGAAGGTGGATTCCGCCGCGGTGGTCGTCAACGCGAGCACCCGATTCAACGACGGTTTTGAACTGGGTTTGGGCGCCGAAATCGGCATCAGTACGGATAAGTTCCACGCCCGCGGACCCTGCGGCCTGCGCGAGCTCACGTCGTACAAGTACATCCTCACCGGCAACGGGCAGATCCGCGAATGAAGCGAATCTCATTGATGATCGCGATCCCGCTCTTGCTCACCGGTTGTCGGTGGGGCAGCAACCCGTACGCCCGCGATCCGCTGGTCCAAAAGAAGCAGGCCGTGCCTGGCGAGCTTACGTCGATGCCGAAACTATGCGAAACCGATCACCCTGCCCCGCCGGGACCGCCGGTGGACGACGCGAAGTAATTTGTGGACAGGATGAACAGGATTGGCGGGATGAATTGAATCCTCCGATGATCTCATCCTGCCAATCCTGTTCATCCTGTCCAATTCTTTCTTGTTACCCTGCCAGCGTCGTGTACTCGCCGAGCTTGCGAAACTTGTCGTAACGGGCTTGCAGCAATTCCTTCGTCGGCGTGCCCGCCAATGCGCGCAGGGTGCGGAGCAAGTATGTCCGCAAAGTGTTGGCCATCTCGCGCGGATTGCGGTGCGCTCCGCCGACGGGTTCGATGAGCACGTCGTCGACGACGCCGAATTTCTTGAGGTCGGTCGAAGTCAGCCTCAGCGCCTCGGCCGCGCGGGGTTTGGTTTCGTCGTTGGCGACCTTCCACAAAATGCCGGCGCAACCCTCGGGGCTGATCACGGAATAATAAGCGTGTTGCAGCATGGTCACGCGGTCGCCGATGCCGATGCCGAGCGCCCCGCCAGAACCGCCTTCGCCGATGACGACACAAATCACTGGCGTCGGCAGAACCGTCATTTCCAGAATGCTCGTGGCAATGAGTTGGGACTGCCCGCGCTCCTCGGCCCCGATGCCGGGATAGGCCCCCGGCGTGTCGATGAAGCAGATCACGGGGAGCTTGTACTTCGCCGCGATCTTCATCTTCCCCAGGGCCTTGCGGTACCCCTCGGGGTGTGTGCAACCATAGAAGCACTGCTGCCGCTCGGCGAGAGTGCGACCCTTCTGATGGCCGACGAACAGCACTCGCGTGCCGTCGATGCGGGCGAAGCCGGTGCGGATGGCGCGGTCGTCGCCGAACGCGCGGTCGCCGTGGAGTTCGACGAATTCCTCGAAGACGAGATCGAGGTAATCAAGCGTCTGCGGTCGGGCGGGGTGCCGGGAGACGAGGACGGTCTCCCAAGGTGTGAGCGATGCGTAGCGGGCCTTCTTGAGCGCGAGCACCTCCTTGCGGAGGCGCTTGACCTCGTCGCCGTCAGCGTGCGACTGCTCGAGCTTCGCCAGCGATTCTTCGAGGGCGTGGATATCGTGTTCGAACGGCAGTGGGACGGGGATCATCGGATAAAACTCTCGAAAACGGCGAGCGGCACGGCGTAAGCGTGCCGTGTTTCCCAATCGATACCACGGCACGCTTACGCTGTGCCGC
>JAYTBD010000805.1:0-2941 GCA_043737155.1 Fimbriiglobus sp.
GAGAGGGTCATCGATGGCTCCAGAAGGGTGGTAGTGGGAGTTTAAGGGTCGGGGAAGCAGCTGTCGAGCGCGCCTTCAGGCTGATAGCTAACCGCTAACAACTGAACGCTGTTTTGTAGCGAAGGATTTCAGAGGACAGCGATCAGCGATCAGCGATCAGCGAAAGAAGGTCAGCTTCCCGTAGAATACCTGCACCCCCGAGGAGCACCTGTATGTCGCGCTTCGACCTGACCATTCTCGAAACGGCCCAGCGGGTTCCCGGCAAGCCGCGCCACAAGACCCGCGAGGTGAAGGTCGGCGATAGAGTCTTCGGCGGCGACAACCCGATCTGGGTGCAGAGCATGACGACGACCGACACGTTCGACGTGGCGGGTACCGTCGCTCAAATTCACCTGTTGGAAGAAGCCGGGTGCGAACTCGTCCGCGTGACCGTGCCCAAGCCCGAGGACGCCGGGGCGCTCTCCGAAATTCGCAAGCAGATTTCCATCCCGCTGATCTGCGACATCCACTTCGATTACAAGATGGCGTTGGCCGCGCTCGATCACCCCGTCGACAAGATCCGCATCAACCCGGGCAACATCGGCGGCAACGACCGCTTCCGCCAAGTCGTGCGCAAGGCCAAGGACAAAGGCATTCCGATGCGCATCGGCGTCAACGCCGGGTCGCTCGAACGGGAGTTCTGCGAGAAGTACGAGTTCCCGTGCCCGCCCGCGATGGTCGAAAGCGCTCTGCGCTACTTGGAGATCGCCGAGAGCGAAGGCTACCACGACATGATCTTCTCGATGAAGTCATCGGACGTATTGGTCGCGGTCGAAGCGTACCGACTCTTCGCCAAGCTCGCCGATTACCCGACGCACATCGGCATCACGGAGGCGGGCAAGCCGCCGTACGCCGTGACCAAAAGCGCCGCCGGGCTAGCGCCGATTCTCCTCGACGGCATCGGTGACACCATCCGCGTCTCGCTGCTCGGCGACCCCGTTCCCGAGATCGCGGCTTGCTTCGACATTTTGCAAGCGACCCAGCGCCGAGTTCGGCGTCCGGAGATCATCGCTTGCCCGACCTGCGGTCGCTTGGCGATCGACTTGGAAAAGATCATCGCGGAGTTGGAAGTGCGGCTGAAAGGTAAACGGGTACCGGTGAAGATTTCGGTGCTCGGCTGCGTGGTCAACGGCCCCGGCGAAGCGAAGGAAGCGGACATCGGCATCGCCGCGGGGAACGGCCAAGGGATGATCTTCCGCAACGGCGAGATGGTACGCAAAGTCCCCGAGGCCGAGATCGTCGACGCATTGATGGTGGAACTGGCCGACTGGGAGAAGAACAACGCCCACCGCATCCCGGTGACGAAGGACGCGGAAGGATTGGGGCGGAGGAAGCTGCCCACGGTGGCGGTGTAAAGGGGGTAAATTTGCGTTTCCGCGTCCACCATTTTCTCGCATGCGAATCGGTCTCTTGGCAAGGTCCGGCCGGAGTTCGCTCATCTCGCACTTTAGAAGGGGTCAACTTCCGTTACGATGTCCCGCCCGACACCGAGTTCCCTTTTCAGCAGGATGAATTCTGGTTATACGCCCGAATCTTTTTGATCGGGGAAGAGGATCGCGATATCGAGTTCCGCATCCGGATCGTCCACCATTTGCGAGAGCAAACGCTTCGGAAGGTGGGTATAGTACAGGTGTCACCGGTTCGGCTGACGGTGCAGAGACCGGTTGCCAATGTCGCTTGGGCCATCCGACCCGCGATCTTTCCGGCACCGGGGCTTTTCGAATTCCAACTCTGCGAACTCAGGGTGGATTGGCAGAGACGGAAAAGGATTGTAGCCCGCGAATATGTCCGCATCGAAAGGGGAACAGCATGATCGCCATCAATACGAATTCGCGAGACGAAGTCTTCGTGATCGATCCCGCCGTGCGAACCGTCTATGTGAAATCGATGCCCGCCGTCAAGAGCCGAGGCAAACTCATTCCTTCCGACGGTTCCGATTCGCCCGATTTGACAATCGAGCGAATGGTCGAGAATCATCCCGTCCAGCCGGATCCACGAGTTGCCGATCAAAATTAGTGCAATTTGCGGACGCGTGTGAACCGATTATTTCTTCTCCGGCACGACTGCACTCGGCACAGTCCCGAACTCCACTTCGCGCGGCAGCTTTCCTTTCAACTGCTCGGCGAATTCGAACGGGTCGGGGATCGACTGCTTCAAAAACGGCAGCGTCCCGACCGGGAACGGGAAGATCGTCGCGATCAACTTCGCGGCCGAGATCTCGGCCGTCGGGTCATCCACGGGAGTGCGTTCGACCACTTGTCGGGCCAACGCGGGCACATCGGCGGCACCGGCGTTCATCGGCCCTTCCGCCCGCACGAGCGGTTTCTCGGCGAACTTGACGCCCGTCAGATTCTCCGCGGCGGCTTGACCCAAGTCGGCCGGGGCGCGCTCCGGGGGAACGGAAGGCTTCGCCGGCTTGGCCTTCGGATTCGGGGTCGCAGGCAATGCGATCGGAAGGGGCGCGGTCGTCAACTCGCCGCGGTCCAACGCGGTGAGTCGCGGTCGCGGAGCTTTCGGTCCGGCCAAATCGGCCGGCATCGCCACAGACGGCATCAGCGACTTCTGCACCGCTTTGCCGCCGAGATCATCGGGCAGTTTCACCGCCGGTTCGACCGGCGCGGGTCGCGGGGACGGTTGGAGGTCGGACGTGATCGGCGGTACCGGTTTGCCCGGTGTCGGCAGTTCGATCTGGGCGACCGTCGTCGCTTCGGTGACCGGCGCCGCCGGCGGGGTGTCGTTGCAGCCGACGAGTGCGAACCCAAGGAACGAGAGCAAGAAAAGTTTTCGCATGGTCATTTGGCGACCTCCAACACGAGTTTCACCGGTTCGCCTTCTTTGGGCAGCGTGTCTTTCTTGACATCGAGCTTCAAATACTTCTCTTCCTTCATCGTCAGCGTCGATT
>JAYTBD010000806.1:0-2940 GCA_043737155.1 Fimbriiglobus sp.
ACCGGCAAGGACCCGTACCCCGAAACCGGTAACGCGCTCTCCGACCTCAGCCGGCGCCTCACGGCCGCACCGCCCGATGTCCGAGTCGCCCGGCCCGAGCTCCCCGCCGATGTCGCCGAGATGGTGAACTTGCTGCTGCAAGTCGATCCGGACAAACGCTACCCGACGGCGGCGTCGGTCTCCACGGCGCTGCAACCGTTCACCCGCTGGGTGGCGCCGTCGTCGCAGATTTTGGAAACCGGCACCAACAAGCAGGTGCAAGTGCTCGTCGTCGACGGCGATGACATGTCGCGCGGCTTCGTCTCCACGCTGCTGGAGGGCGAGTTCGCCGTGCACCCGATCAAGACGGGCACCGAGGCGCTGCGCGCGTTGGAGCAAAAACCGTACGACCTCATCGTGCTCGACGCGACTCCCGTCGGCTGCTCGGCGCAGGATCTCATTTCCACGGCCCGCCGGTTGCACTCCGACCACTCCATGATGATCCTCGTCGCATCGGGCACTTTGCCGGTCGCGGCGCTCAGCGGTTTGGTCTCCGTCGGGGCCGACGACTTCATGACGAAGCCGTTCACGCCCACCGAACTCCGCTCGCGGGTCCGGGCGCTGATGAATCGCCGCGACACCGTGCACGGCCGCCGATTCACCATGGAAACCATGCGGATCGGCATGAACGGATTGCACCGGGCGTCGCCGTCCGCCGCGATCATCCCATCGGCCAACCCGTGGGATTTGATGACCGTGACCATCTCCCGACTCGTTGTGGAGGCGGGCTTCCTCGCCCCCGGCTACCGCTCGCGCATCGCCCGCTACGTCCGGGCGATGTGCCAAACGGTGGAGTCGACCGGCGAGTACATGCGGTTGAAAGATCCGTCGTACGTCAACATGCTCGCGGCCTCGGCCGCGCTCTACGACATCGGCTTGCTCGTCATCCCCGGCGGGTTGCCGTTGAAGCCGGGCCGGCTCGATCCGGACGAACGGCAAGTGTTGGAAACGCACCCGACCGCGGGCGGCGAAATCCTGATCGGCTTGGCGGAGAAATTCCCGAGCGAGACGGGGTGCATCTCGTTGGCCGCGGAATTGGCGCGCTCGCACCACGAGCGCTGGGACGGCACCGGCTACCCCGAGCGACTCGCCGAATCGGACATTCCACTTTCGGCCCGGCTCGTTTCCTTGGCCTCGATCTACGATAGCCTCCGTTCGCGGCGACCTTACCGCCCGGCCGTCACGCACACGCGGGCCGTCCGGGTGCTGACGCACGAATGCATCGGCCGTTTCGACCCGGCGATCCTCAATGCGTTCGTCGCCGCGGCGTCTCGCTTCGAGCAGATTTACAACGAGTACCCGATCTGATCCGAAGCGATTTGCGAAAAAGATTCGCACGCCGCAATCCCGTCGGCGGGGCGTGCGGTACAATTCCCTTATGAAGTTGCTCGCCTCCGCGCTCACCCTGTCAATCCCCGTCCGTGCGTCGGGGCAAGTGCTCTTTTCGATGGGTGTGATTTCGGGCCTCTTGGCTCTGGAAATCCTCGGCCGCGCTTTCACCTCCGACGTACAGGACGGCCTCGGCGCGCTGGCTCTGATCACACTTGCCGGGGCCGTGGCGTTCTGGCACCGTCGGCGCCCGCTCGACTGGGTGAGTTGGCTGGTGAAGCGGGTCAACCGAGCGACCGACCGCCTCAGCAAAATGAAGTATGAGCACGGTATCGATTTCCGCGGAACTCCCCCGCTGCCCCATCGACTGCCGCGCTTCGCCTGGTGGATCACCCTCGTACTGTTCGCGTGGGGCGCGGCCTCGGTCGGGGTCTGGTATCTCTTGCCGGGGGGCTGGCGCGCCATCGGCGTCCAAACGTCGTACGTTTTCTACTTGCTGATCCTTCTGATTCTCTGGTCGCTCCTCTTCGTGGGGCTTTTGGCCGGCTTGTTCGTCCCGATGATGCTACTCGACCGCTGGCTGCGCGAGTCGCTCTCCGACTCGGACCGGCGGGTCGTGCTCATCCTCGCGGGGTTCACATATATCTTCGCGATCACCGGCGCCGCCGCGTACTTCCCGGTCGCGGGTGTGATGGCCGTGTGCGCGGCGACCGCGGTCATCGCCGCCTATTGGTGCATCCGGCCGGGCCATGCGGAACTCGCGCTCCTGTGGAAGTCGCGGCCCTCCGGGCGGATCTATTCCGTCCCCGCCCCGCGGTTGATCGCCGGGGGTGTGATCCTCCTCGTCATCGCCTACACCGATTTGATCCTGACCGGGATGTCCGGCCGTTTGCTGACGAGCATCGAAGCCGAGGATTCCATGCCGCTGACGGGCTCATTGGCGGCTCTGGTCGCTTGGACAACGCCGGGGCTGATCGCCATTCTCACGGCGCGGCTATACACGGTCTGGCGATCGAACCCTTCGCAGCGCACGCCGCCGACAATCCATGTGCAAAGTCCGCGGGCGAGCGATTCGCTGGAGCGCATCACCGCGATCGTGTCGAAGTGGGGCTTCCGCGTCCGCGCCGACGACGGCAAACCGAAAGCGACCGAAGTCGGTTTGGTGCTGGTGCATCCGGAGCTATCCGAAGCGACGGAGTTCGACCCGCGCTGGCCGTTGAAGGTGAGCTTCACCGATTTGCAGAACGGGGCCGTGCGCGAGCGGTTCGTCCGGCGCGATGAGATTCAAATCCGCCGGCGCTTCTTCCGCGGTTTGCGGACGCTGATGAAACAGGCCCGGGCCGAGGATCGCACGCAGGGCGGCGGCTACTGGTTGGCCCCGCATTGGTGGTTCTTCAACGGCTTGGGCCGCGAGGACGGCGATGCGACCAAACGGGCCGAGGACGGCGAAGGGAGCCTGCGCAGCGTCGGCCCGCCCTTCGGCAGTGTTTTCGGCCGGCGGGTCCGACAGCACCTGCACCGCGTGCTGCGCGCCGTCGAAGTCGATGTGATCTATATCGAAGACGGCGTACG
>JAYTBD010000807.1:0-7226 GCA_043737155.1 Fimbriiglobus sp.
ACAAGATCATTTCTTTCGGATCCTCTTCATCCCGGCTTTCATCCGTGTCATCCGTGTTCCTCTTGAGATCGGAGACCCAACTATGCTCGTCGTCGAGAATTTGCAAAAGAGCTACCGTCGGCACGCCGAGCGCGTGCAGGTGCTGCACGGGTTGAACCTCACCGTCGATACGGGCGAGTTCCTCAGCATCGTCGGTGCGTCGGGGTCCGGGAAGAGCACGCTGCTGCATCTGATGGGCGCGCTCGACGCCCCCGATAGCGGTCGGATTATGCTCGATGGCGCGCGCATCGACAACCTCGGCGGCCGGGCGCGCGACCGCCTGCGGAACCGCACCTTCGGATACGTCTTTCAGTTCTACCACTTGCTGCCCGAACTCCACGCGCTCGACAACGTGCTCATGCCGGCTTACATCGAAGCGTCGATGTTTGGCTGGTGGGGCACCCGCACGGAATGGCGCCGGCGCGCGATGGCGATGCTCGACCGCGTCGGCCTGAGCCACCGCTGGAAGCACAAACCGCGCGAGATGTCCGGCGGGGAGTTGCAGCGCGCCGCTGTGGCGCGGGCGTTGCTCATGAAGCCGCGGATGTTGCTGGCCGACGAGCCGACCGGCAACCTCGACGTGGAAACGGGCGAGTCCATCGTGAACTTGCTCAAGGAATTGAACCTGCAAGAGAAGCTCACCGTCGTGATGGTGACGCACAATTTGGAGCTCGCCCGCGGCACCGATCGCATCGTCCGCATGTCCGGCGGCCGCGTCGTGGACGAGGACAAACCCACCGTGCTGCACCACCACAGGCTGCTCGGCGCCGTCGCTTGATGTGAGATTCGCCATGCCCAGATTTCAGCTCGCGCTCTTACTCGCATTGTCCGCCGTCATCCCCTCGCAAGCCTGCTCGTTCTGCGCGGGCGGGTCGACGACGCGCGGGACGTTGCGCGAGCAAGCAATGAAGGCCGAGGCCATCGTCCTCGGCACGTTGAAGAACGCGAAAATCGGCGAAGACATCCGCACGGGGACGACCGAGTTCCACTTCGATGACATCGTGAAGGGTAACCCCGAATTTAATGCCGCGAAGCTGCTCGTGCTGCCGCGCTACATCCCCGCGGTCGAGCAGCAACTCTTCATCTTCGGCACCGTCGATGGCAAACCCGATATCGTCGCCAGCGTACCCGGTTCGCCCGCGGTCGCCGCATACATCCGCGCCGGTATCAAGCTGAAGGATCAACCCGTTGCGGCGCGGTTGGGGTTCTTCTTCCAGCACCTCGATTCCGCAGATACGACAGTCGCGGCCGACGCGTTCGCCGAATTCGCCAAGGCGACCGACGCCGAAATCCTGCTGGCGAAGGCCGGATTGAAGCCCGCTGCGCTGCGCAAGTTTCTGACCGACAGCCGGACACCGGCCGAGCGACTCGGCGTCTACGCGATGCTGCTCGGCCTCTGCGACGACCGCGAGTCGGCCCCGCTGTTGGCGAAGGCGCTGACGGATCCGTTGACCGACCGGGTGTCGTCGAACCTCGGCGGCTTCCTCGCCGGCTATGTGCTGCTCGATTCGAAAGCGGGTTGGAAACTCGTGAATGAAATCATCCACGACGGACAACGCCCGTTTGAATTGCGGCTCTCGGCCATCAACGCGGTGCGGTACTTTCAAGCGAACCGCGGTGCGGAATCGAAGGCCGAGGTACTGAATTGCTACCGCGAGTTGTTGGCCAATCCGGACTTCGCCGATGTGGCCCTCGACGACCTTCGCCGTTGGGGTTGGTGGGATCTCAGCACCGACGTGTTGAAGCAGTACGGCAAGCCGATGCACGTCGCCCCGATCATTCGCAATGGGATCATCCGCTACGCGCTCACGTGCGATGACGCGGAGTGCGTCAAGTTCATCGGGGCCTTGAAGCAGAGCGACCCGAAGTTGGTCGCCCGTATCGAAGAGTCGCTGAAACTTCTGGAACTGCCCAAGCGGTAGATCGGCCTATTCAACCAGCGCCGCTTCGCAGACCAATCCGGGGCCGAAGCCCAACAGCACCGCCGGCAGCGCCGCGCGGCGTTCGCGCAAGCGCTTCAAAATGAACAGCACCGTTGGCGACGACATGTTGCCGAACTCGGCGTAAACCTCGCGCGAGTCGGCCATCGCATCATCCGTCAGTTCGAGCGCCGTCTGCGCCGCTTGCAAGATGCGCGGCCCGCCGGGGTGGATCGCCCACGAGCCGATTTCCTCGACGCGCAGCCCGCGCTCGCCGAGCCAGCCGTCGATCCACGTCCGCAGGCTGCGCTCGATGAAGACGGGGATCTGCTTCGACAGCACCATCTCGAAGCCGTGGTCGCCGATGGCCCAGCCCATCTCAGCGGTCGATTCGGGAATAATCCCGGAGCCGGTCGCCGTGATGCGGTAGCCGCCTTCGTCGCGCCCGGAGGCGACGATCGCCGCGGCGCCGTCCGCGAAGAGCGCATTCGCGATCGCCTTGTCGATGTCCGGGCCGGTGTAATAGTGCAGGCTGCACAATTCCACGGCGATGAGCAGCACCGTGTTGGCCGGGTCGAGCGCCAACGCGTGCGCCACCCTCAATCCGTTGATCGCCCCGTGGCAACCCATGAAGCCAACGTGGATGCGTTCGGTGGTGGGTCGCAAACCCAGTTCCCGGATGACCGCGAAGTCGAACCCCGGCGAAGCGAATCCGGTGCACGACACCGTCACCAAGTGCGTGATCGACTTCTGTGACAACCCGCTGTCAGCAAGCGCCTGCGCGGCCGCCTGCACCGCCAGTTTCGGAGCGTGCTCGGCGTACATCGCCATCCGCTGCGCGGTCGTCGGACCGAGCGGATCGCCACCCGGAAGAAACGGCGACCCGGAGAGCCGCGTGCCGGTGAGCAAGTCGTTGACGAACGGTCGGCCGAGCACTTGGAAGCGCGAGCGGACGCCCGACTTGGCGTACACGGCCGGGAGCCAGCTCGCGGTGCGGATGGATGGGTGGCCGAGCACTTGGGCCGACTTCAGCGACTCCGCCTGCGTCACGCCGTCGGGCGGGAGTGCGGTTCCCAGACCGTGCAACACCAGGGCCATCAGCGCACTCCGGGGAGGGAAACCAAAGGTCGATTGAGCGAGCGGACTACGGGGTGAGCCAATGCTGGCAGCAGGCGCAAGCCTCGGACGGCGACTCGGCAGAGCCGCGGTCGTTTGAGCGTCCACGCCATTGCCCGGCAGGCCCACTGGCGCTTGCCGACGCACGTGCGGTGAAGCGCGGTCCACTCGTAAGCAAGGTCCGCCGGGCCGTCTTGAATGCAGCGCTCGACCAGCGGGGCGACCGCGACGGCGCTGGCCATGGCCCAGGCCATCCCTTCGCCGGTGAAGGGTTCGATGTATCCCGCCGCATCGCCGATGGCGAACCAGCGCGGCCCGGCCACGCGGACGGGTCCGCGCGTCAACGGCGGGGTGCCCTTCCAATCGGCACCGAGCAATCCGGGGAGCGGCGGCAGGCCGGAGGATTGCAGAATCGCGCTCGCGGCCTTGGCCAACCCGTGCTCGTGGACGAAGGCCGCATCGAACGCGGCGGCGACATCGAGGCGGCCGTCTTCCAAGCGGACGAGGCCGACGTATCCGCCGCGCCCCGAGGCCATGTGAATCGTCCCCGCTTCGTAGTTGGCCGGTGCTTCACACAGGATTGCTCCGGCACCGATGCGGGAGTTCGGCTTCACCACCGTGGAGTGGGCACGAGCGCGGCCGTTCAGCCCATCCGCGACGATGACCACCTTCGCCCGAAAACCATTTGAAAGGGGCACTCCCTCGGTATCGGTTTCGGATTCAATCATTTGAACGCGCGTGCCGGGTTGGAAAGTCGCACCCGCAGTCCTCGCTGCATCGATCAGCGCGACATCGAATGCCTCGCGGGAGAGGGCCACGCCGCCGGGCAAGCGGACGACGGCACAGCGCCCGCCCGCCGCCAACTTCACCCGGTCCAACGGCACCGCCCCGAGTTTCGCCGGAAGATCGCCCATGCAAACCGCCTCTAAGGCCGAGAGGGCGTGGCGATTCAAACAGCAACCGCAGACTTTGCGGCGCGGAAATGCGGCTCGATCGACGAGTAGCACATCCCAACCGCGGATCGCCAAGGTGCGCGCCGCCAAAGACCCCGCAGGCCCGGCCCCGATGACGATGACATCCCGGATGCTCACGCGGGTTTCCTCCATGTCAGCAACCACCGGCAGGGGAAGCGACCCCCGACCTTCGCCCCCGTCAACCCGGTGCGTTCCGCCAACGCCGCCGCTTCGCCCGGGGTGAACGCGGCGCGCACGCTGAGCGGTCCATCGGCGTGAACGACTCGAGAGCGCGTGAGCAACCGCGTCGCGATCCAAACGAGTCCGAGGTTCCATCGGCCGCGGCTCAGGTCGTTCACCAGCACGAGGCGGTCGGTCGCCGCGGCGAGTCGGCGCAGCAGTTTCACCGCGTTGTCATCGGACAGGTGATGCAGGAAGAGCGAGCAGGTGACAATGTCGAACCCGCCCGGCAGCGGTTCGGCGAGCGCATCGGCCGCGAAGTAGTGCACCGTCGCCCCGGCGGAGCGGGTCCGCTCCTCGGCAACGTCCAACGCGACCGGGCTGATGTCGCAGGCGCTCAATTCGAGCACGCATCCGGCCCGCTTCGCCCGCTTCCACAACCCGAGCGGCACATCGCCGGACCCGGTGGCGACATCGAGAATCTTGACGGGTCGACCGAGTTCGTCGGCGAGTTTGCGCACCGCGGGCCAGAGGACGCCGACGCTGTCGGAGTAAGAGTTCAAGCGCGCCAAACCGGCGAGCGCCCGCCGGTGTTCATCCGCGGGCAGCGCGGGATCGTCCATTAATTCCGGTCGGAGATCGCGGAGTCGCAAGGGGGGATCCGGGTGAGGGTCGTTACAAATATTGTAGTCGGCATGCTGCCCGTTCCGTCCGAACACGTTCGCATACCGCTTCCAACCCTACAATTGCCCGATGCTGCGACGGGCTTGGCTAATCCTGCTGCTCCTCAACGGGTGTACTCCCGCGCCGATGCCGACTGTCGCCGACGCGCCGGAGACGCACGGATTGCACAATCTCCACCGGGTCTCGCCCGACCTTTGGAGCGGTGGTAACCCCGATGGCGAGATCGGCTTCCTCCAACTGAAACAGCTCGGCGTGAAGACGATCATCTCCGTCGACGGGGCAATGCCGGAGGTGGCGCTGGCCGAGAAATACGGCTTGCGCTACGTCCACTTGCCGGTGGGGTACGACGGCATCACCCGCGAGCGCATCCTCGAACTGGCCAAAGCCGCGCGCGATTTGCCCGGCCCCGTTTACGTCCACTGCCACCATGGCAAGCACCGCGGGCCGGCGGCGGCGGTGAGCATCCGGCTTTGCCTCGATCCGCAATTCACGCCGGAGCAGGCCGAGGGACACATGAAAGACGCCGGCACCGATCCGCGCTATGCCGGTTTGATCGCCTTGCCGCGGACGTTGAAACGACCGAGCGCCGAGGAACTCGACCGGGCGCCGGGCACATTTCCGCCGACGAGCCGCGTGGCCGACCTGACGACCCGGATGGTCGAGATCGATGGAATCTGGGACAAGTTGAAAGCGGCGAAGGATGCGGGTTGGCCGAAGCCAGTGAAATCGACCGGCGACACTGTGCTACTGATCGAACAGTTCCGCGAAGTGAGGCGATTGCCGAGAGCGGCAAGCTTCGCCGAACACCTGGTCGACGCCGAGAGCGCAGGGGTCGAATTGGAGTCCGCGCTGCGGCAGTCGGATGTCGGGAAAGCGAACACGGCTTTCGCCGCATCCAAGGCGCACTGCCAGCGATGCCACGATGAGTTCCGCGACAGGGCGAAGTGATTTCTTCACGGGGGAAGCCGGGAATGCGGGCATTGTCGGCGCACCGATTCGGGCATTACATCCTTTTGCTCGCCGTGGGATCGGCGCTAGTCTTCCCCTACCTCGGTACGCCCTCGCTCTGGGACGTCGACGAAGGCGTGAACGCGGAGTGCGCCCGCGAAATGGCCGAGACCGGCACGTGGATCGTCCCGCTGTTCAACTGGGAACTCCGCACAGCCAAGCCCGTGTTTCTCTACTGGCTCCTCCGGCACAGTAACGACCTCTTCGGCGTGAACGAGTTCTCCGCCCGACTGCCTTCGGCGTTGGCCTTCCTCGGATCCATCCTGCTCACGTATGAACTCGGCCGACGCATGTTCGGTGCGGCCACGGGACTGCTCGCGGGGGTCATCGCCGCCAGCACGCTCGAACTCGTGAAGCTCGGCCGCGCCGCCACGCCCGATTCCACATTGATCTTCTTTCTACTGCTCTATTTCTGGGCGTTCTGGCGCGGCCATGCCGATGGCCGTCGGAGTTGGTACATCCCCTGCGGAATCGCCAGCGCGCTCGCGATGCTCGTGAAAGGGCCGATCGGGCTGGCACTGCCCGTGGCCATCGTCGGCGCCTACTTTCTCCGGCACGGCGAATTGCGGCGCCTGTTCGACCGCCGCATGATCGGCGGCACCCTCGTTTGGATCCTCGTCGCGATCCCGTGGTATGCCCTCGTCACGGCGGAGACGCGCGGCGAATGGACGCGGGCCTTCTTCTTCAAGGAGAACCTCGGCCGGTCCACGGAGCCGATGGAGAGCCACCGCGGGCCGTGGCTCTATTACCTCGGCGTGCTCTGCATTTTCTCCGCCCCGTGGAGTTCGTTCCTGTTCGTCGCGCTGCGCGATGCGGTGCGCCGGATGAGGGATCGGGACCCCGACTCGCGCGCCGTCCGGTTACTGCTCATCTGGATCGCGGTGGTCGTCGTGCTCTTTTCCTTGGTGGCGACGAAGCTACCGCACTACATCGCCCCGGCGTACCCCGCCTTGGCGATTCTCACGGCGAGTTACCTCGTGCGCTGGGTGAAGCGCGAAGTCGAGCTGCCGCGCTGGGCGCTGATAGCGGGCACCGCGGGCTTCGTTCTGACGGGCTTGGTCGTCGCAATCGGGTTGGTCGCCGTCGGAGAATACTTTGCAAATGTGCGCACCTTCGACGCTCTGGCAGCATGGGCGTGGGTGGGCCTGTTCCCGATCCTCGGAGGCGGCGCTTTCGTTTGGTTCGCCCGCCGCGATCGACGACAATGGGCTGTCACCGCGTTGGCCGCATCGACGGTCGCCTTCGCCGCGCTGTTGGTCGCCTATCCGCCGGTGATCGTGGACCGCGCGAAAGCGGTGAAGGAGTTGGTCGCGCAGTCCGGCGCCCG
>JAYTBD010000808.1:0-2935 GCA_043737155.1 Fimbriiglobus sp.
ACGGTGTGCAGCGACGGGTCGAACACCGTCACGACGTTGCCGTCGGCGAGGAAAGCGTACGGGATGTAGATGGAGCCGCCGACGGAGTTCATGTATTCGCCGATGGAGCGGGCGATGGCCGTCTTCCCGTTGCCGGGCGGGCCGTAGATGAACACCGAGCGCCCGCTGATGATAGCCGGGCCGATGGCGTTGAAGAGGTCGTCCTTGATGACCAGATGCCGGAACGGCGCCCGGAGCACTTCCGGGTAGCAGCTCAACCCGGTGACGGTTTGGCGGTAGCACTGCTCGACGTAATCTTCGAGCGGCACCGGGGCCGGGCCGACGTAGGCGCACTGCTTCATGAGGTCTTGGGCGTGGGCGCGGCCGCGGTCGGTCAGGCTGTAGTGGTAGCTTACCTCGCCGACGAGGTCTCCGCCGTCCACTTGGATGTGCTTCTCCGCTTTCAAATGCTTGAGCGGATCGCGGATGATCTTGAAGGGCAGGCAAAGGACTTGGGCGAGGTCCCGGCCGATCTGCGGCCCGCGCGTGTAGATGGTGCGGACGAGCATGTCGCAAAGGAACGCGGACGTGAGGCCCGATTCCTTGATCGACTCGGGCGTGACCGGGGCTTCGGGGGCCGGGTTGGTATCCCAATCGACCACGGGGCGAGACAGCACAGCCATGAGGGAACCCACGCGCGAGGGAACGGAATACGACGATCCGCGTTAACCCTAGTTCACAGACGGGCGATGTGCGGGAGGGAAATGCGCCGTGGCGTTACTGAACTTCGCCGGCGCACAGTCTTGGACTCGGTAGTAGACCGACTTGCGATAAACGTCACCTTCGCAAACGCAAGAAAATGTAGGGGCACCCCTTGTGGGTGCCCTGGAAAGGGATGCCGGGGCCTCCTTCGATTCGTCGAATGCGCTCGGGCATCTTGTTGGCAGGGCACCCACAAGGGGTGCCCCTACGGTTGATGGGTGGCAGGGCACCCACAAGGGGTGCCCCTACGGTTGATGGGTTGTGTGACAATTTGCAGCGGTCGGTCCGATAGGTCACACTCCTATTTCGCCGCTTCACCGCTTGCGGCCGCGCGTGATGATGAAAATACCCGCGGCCCCCGCGATCAAGACGCCCACGACGATGGTGTTCTGCTTGCCGATGGATGTCTTCCAATGGTCGACGAACCCGGCGAAGTAGCTCTGCTGGGCGAAGGGCGCCGCGGTGGCATCCCCGGCCATCAGGAGCACGGCCAGGAGTCCGAAAGCGAGATTGCGAATCATGGTGTGAACCCCGAGTACCGGACCGAAACGAAAAAACGGAGTGCCCGCGCACTCCGCCGAAGTCGCCGACTTCGCCGCCGAGTTAGCGCGGGGTGTTGTTGCCGCCCGTCGTGCCGCCCGCCGTCGGGGAGCCGGGGGCCACGCCGCCGCCGGCGCCGCCTTGGCCCGCACCGCCGCCGGTGCCGCCGGCCGAGCTGCCGTACTGCGCGGCCAAACCGCGGAACGCGTTCGTCGGCCCTTGGGCCGGCATCGCGGGATCGACCGCGTCGTGGGCTTGCACATCGTAGTGCATCATGTGCCCGTTCGGCTGGGCGGCCAAGTACGCCAAGACTTGCTGGCTGCGCTTGGCGTCGAGTTCCGTCCGGACGTTCGCGAGCTTCTGCGGGTTGGCCGCGTCGTACGGCAGATCGCGGGCCGTCTGAATCCAGACCTTGCCCGCCGGCTCGGGGAGCCGGCGCGCGATGTAATCGATCTTCTTCAACCCCGACGAATTCAGGGTTTCCGCGCCCGCGTCGAAGTGGTGGTTCCACAGCGTCACGTCGAGGTTGTTGGCGTTGTTGGCCATCGCGTCGAACGGCTGGACCACGTTGTCGCGGGCGCTGGCCTTGTAGCGCTCCTGCAAGCACGGATCGACGATGTTGCTGTAGCGGGCTTGGATGCCGGGGCCGTCTTTCGCGGTGTGGCAACCGAGGGACACCGCACCGCCCACGACCAAAGCCGCGATCGACGCGGCGCGAACGAACTTCACCATCGCACTTCCTCCATGAGTTAGGCGGGGCATCCTGCCCGCGATTCGACCCGATCCGATCAACCCATCTTCGACAGCAGGTTCTTCTGGATGAGGATGGCCGCGGGGCCCACCAACACCACGAAGATCGCCGGGAAGATGAACAGCACCAGCGGGAAGATCAGCTTGACGGCCGTCTTCGCCGCTTTTTCTTCGGCTATCTGCCGGCGACGCGTCCGCATCGCGTCCGATTGCACCCGGAGGGCTTGCGCGATGCTCGCCCCGAACCGGTCGGCCTGGATGAGAATCGCCGCGAGGCTCTTCACGTCGTCCACGCCGGTCCGCACCCCGAGGTCGTGCAGCACTTCCCGGCGCGGGCGGCCCATTTGCAGTTGCAGGTTTGCCAAGGCCAGCTCTTCGCACATGGTCTTGGCGTGGTCTTTCATTTCGTCCGTGACCTTCCGCAGCCCCGCGTCCAAGCCGAGGCCGGATTCCACGCACACGACCAACAGGTCGAGGGCGTCGGGCAGCGTCAAGAAGATCTGCTGCTGGCGATCGTTCACGAGCAGCTTCAAAGCAATCATCGGCAAATAGAACCCAACACACCCAGCCAATCCGATTTTCCACATCGCAGCCAGTGTGAAACCTTGCGCGATTAAGCAGATTAGGATGGCGGGGAGGAGAAATCCGATCAGGCAAGCCAGCCGGAGGCCGTGGTAAACCATCGGGGCGGCCTCGCTGCGGAAGCCGGCGTTCGCCAACTTGACTTTGAGCGAGTTTTTTTCCAGATCCGACTGGGGCTGCATCGACGCCCCGAGGCTCGAGAAGGCCTCTTTGAGGCCCGAGAACCGCTGCCGCGATTCCATGTGCGAGATTTCCAGATCGACGAGGGAGCGCGGCCGGCCGATCCGGTCGAGCCGGATCTCGGCTTGGCTGTTGCGGTTCG
>JAYTBD010000809.1:0-2932 GCA_043737155.1 Fimbriiglobus sp.
CTTCGTGAGCTGGCCGTCCTTGTCCGCGTCCATCTTGTCGAACTGGCCGAGGCGTTTCTCGATCACCCCGGCGCCCCCGCCGGGCAGCTTGTCCTTGAGCTTCTCGACCATCGCTTCGCGGGCTTTCTCGAACTCCGCCTTTGTCACCTTGCCATCTTTGTCGGCATCCATCCGATCGAACAGCTTGGACTTATCGAGCTTGCCTTTGGGCTTCTTTTCCTCGTCGGCGAACGCGGTGGTCGCGGTGCAGAAGCAGGCGAGGACGGCGGCGAGAAGCAATGGGCGAAGCATGGCGGACTCCGGTAAAGGTGAGGTGCCAAGGAAGAACACGCCCGGCCGATTCGCATTACAATTCCCGCGGCGCAAATCGTCGTTCGGCGCTTATTTCCGGCACTTCCGCGCTCTTTCCCTTGACGCGCCGGGGCCAATCCTTATCTTCAAAGGTTCCCGTATTGGTCGGGCTGCGGTTCCGCGTGTGGATTTTGGGCCGGGAGGCTGCTTGTGGCTGCTGCGAACGAACGAATCCGGATCCGCATGGAAGGCTACGACCACGAAGTGCTCGACCGCACCGCGGCCGAAATCGTGGACACTGCCCAGCGGACGGGTGCCGAAGTTCACGGGCCGATTCCGCTGCCGACGCGCATCGAACGGTACACGGTTTTGCGGTCGCCCCACATCGACCGGAAGAGCCGCGAACAATTCGAAATCCGCACCCATAAGCGCTTAATCGACATCCTCCAGCCGACCGGCAAAACGATCGAGGCTCTCAATAAGGGTCTCAGTCTGCCGCCGGGGATCGATATCAAGATCCGGGTTATGGGTAGCTCGAAGGGTTGATGTAATCATAAGCCCGCCTGCGAGGGGCGATCGATAGTCCGGTCTGTGTTGTGTTTCCGAACCAGAACTGCAGGGCTTCGGGTCTGCCGAATCAGTGTGATCGAACTTCCCACGAGTTCGACACCCCGGCGACAAAGACCCGCTCACCGCAAGGTGGACGGCCCTGACCGCTGGAAGCTTGGCTGGCTCGATGCCGGTTCCCCAAGTGAATCCCAGTCGGGAATTGATGTCCCCGCGTCGCCGCGAACCGGCCCGCGGGTACCGCGAGGTATTGCGATGGCCGAGACCGCTGCCATGCCGACGAATGCCTTCATTCGCGAATTGACCGAGACGATCAGCATCCCCGTGCTCAACAAAGCCGGCGACGTGGTCGGAGCGGTCGAAATCGACCCGGCCGAGTTCGGCGGCAAGATCAGCCGGCAACTGCTGCACGAAGCGGTGCTGATGTTCCGGGCCAACCAAAGGGCCGGGACGCACCACACGCTCCGGCGCGGCCAAGTGGCCGGTAGTACGAAGAAGATCTTCAAGCAAAAGGGCACGGGCAATGCCCGCGCCGGGACCAAGCGGACGAACAAACGGGTCGGCGGCGGTACGGCCAAAGGGCCGAAGCCCCGCGATTACGAATACCACCTGCCGAAGAAGGCCGTCCGGGCCGCGACCCGCATGGCGATCCTCAGCAAGTTCGCCGACGGCGAAGCCTACATCGTCGAAGACTTCGGCATGACTTCGCCGAAGACCAAAGACATGGCGACGATGCTCAAGCTGATCAAGGTCGGCAAGAAGATCGTCAAGACGATGACCGACGGCGTCGAGCAGAACGTCGAAAAGGAAGTGTCGCTGTTCGATACCACCGTGCTGATCGGCACGGAAACGAACGACGCCAACGTGTACAAGTCGGGCCGGAACATCGAAGGCGTGAAGGTGATGCCGGCCGCCGAGTTCAACGCATATACGGTGCTGAAGCAGAAGCGGTTGCTGCTGACCCGCGGGGCGCTGCAACTGCTGCGGGACAAGGGCAAGCCGGCCGAAGCGGCGAAGTAAACGAACGCACGATACCGAATCGCCGTTGAGGATTTGCGATGGCCACGACGCGACCGAAACCGAAACGCTACATCCGCCGGCTCCAGGCGCGCAAGCCGTGCGTCCACGGTGCCGCCGGGATCGAACTGCGGCCGCACCAAGTGCTGATCCGCCCGCTCGTGACCGAGAAGGGCACGCACCAGAGCAGCAAGTACAACGCGTACTCGTTCGAAGTGAACCCGCTCGCCAACAAGATTCAAATCGCGGCGGCCGTGGCGGAACTGTTCAACGTGAAGGTCGAGAAGGTCCGGACGCAGACCCGCAAAGGCAAGCACGCCCGCTACCGCCAAGTGATGGGAGTCCAGTCCGACTGGAAGAAAGCCATCGTGACGCTCAACGAGAACGATAAGATCGACTTCTTTTAAGAAGTGCGGAATGCGGAGTTCGGAGTGCGGAATATCAAGACATCCGGTTTTGATTCATCGAGACTTAACGGAGCGAAGACGGCGGATCCGGAATAGTTGTTTTCAATATTCCGCACTCCGCACTCCGCGCTCCGCACTGGGGAAAAGATGGGCGTTCGCAACTACAACCCGACATCCGCCGGCCGCCGGGGCGGTTCGGTTTCGGATTTCGCCGAGTGCACGAACCCGAACGTCAACGCGCCCTACAAGCCGTTGCTCGTCCGCCTCAAGAAAAAGGGCGGTCGCAACAACCAAGGCATCACCACGTCGCGCTTTCGCGGCGGCGGTCACAAACAAATGATGCGGATCGTCGACTTCAAGCGCAAGCTCGACGCGTTCGAGGCCACAGTGCTGTCGGTCGAATACGATCCGAGCCGCTCGGCCCGCGTCGCGCTCGTCCAATACGCCGACGAAGTGCAGACGAAGAAGTACATCCTCGCGCCCGACGGCCTGAAGGCCGGCGACAAGGTGAACAGCGGCGAAGGCGCCGAACCGCGGATCGGCAACTGTCTGCCGCTGTCGAAAATCCCGCTCGGTCTGACGATCCACAACATCGAGATGACCCCCGGTCGCGGCGGCCAAATCTGCCGCTCCGCCGGTTGCTCGGCGAC
>JAYTBD010000810.1:0-7195 GCA_043737155.1 Fimbriiglobus sp.
AAGATACTGACCGACCACCGCGTGGAGCTCGAGAACGTCCGCGATGAATTGATGCGCGTGAAAACCATCGAATCGGCCCGCGTGAACGAGATCATGGAAGCGGTGCGGATCAAATATGCGGGTGAGTTCGCGAATTGACCGATACCCGGTTGGCCGGACGCGCAAGCGACGGAGTGACAATAGGAATCCACCATGGCCGAAGTCTTGATCCTCCTCCGGCGCGATCCGAAGACGGGGAAGCAGAACATCATCGTCAAGCTGGAATCGGACCCCGATTCCCTGCCCATCGAGCACGAGCAACTGCACAAGCGGCTCGTCGAGAAACTCGTGGGCAGAGGTATGAAGGCCGAGGATTTGGGAGACATCGTCATCGAACGCGAAGGCGGGATCGAACCGACCGCGACGAACGATCCGAACGAAGGCGAGCGGGAGAAAGCCGCCCAAGGGCGGGGCTGACATGATCCTTTGCTTCCCCGATCTCGACACCTTCCACCTCGCGGCGACCGGGACGCTGCTGCCCTCAGCACTCACGCTCGCGCCCGCGCGCCTGCGCTTCGAGGCCGACGGGCGAATCTTCGTCGAGACCGAAGGCAAGGTCAGCAAGAAGACGGCCGGGGAACTCACCGCGCTGAGGGTCACCGCCGCGAAAGCGATCCCCGGCCCGACCGAAGAACTCTCGTGCTGGCCGCAAGCGCTCGAGTTGGAGAAGGACGAAAGTCCGGCCCTTTCCACGCAAGCACCGGTGATTTTCGAGGTGTCCGACCCCGCCGTATTGCCGCAGTTGGTCGGGGAGATGCTCCGGCTCGGGAACGACCGCCAGAGCTATTGCTGGCTCGACACCGGGACCGCGCGCCGCATCCTGCTCCGGGTCGTCGGCCCGCCCTATTACACCTTGCTGCAATCGCTCGATCCGCATTTTTCGGGCACCGTCCGCTCTCTCGCGGCATTCGTCGAACGCGCCCCGCGCGTCTGGGTGCAGATGGGGTACCGCCACGCGGTGGGCGACAAAATCAAGTTGCCCGAAGATCGGATGCTGTTGATCCGGCCCGGACGGGATTGGACCTACCTCGATAATCCGCCATTCCGAGACATTTACGAAGCTCTCCAATTCCCAATCGGAGCGAATGAGACCTCGTGGGAACCCGTCGCCGCCCCGGAGAAATTGACCGTCCCGTTGAAGCTCGCCGCCGGGAACGCGGCCGAGGCGCCCGAATTCTGGGTGCTCCGCGACGCAGCGGCCGAGCGTCTCGACGCGTTCGTGCGGGATGCGGACGACCGCTTGCTCCAACGGCTGCGCTTCGCCGTGTCGGAGCCGGAAGCGGGATCCGAGAGCGTCATCGTGCTCCGGCTCAGCCCGTCGAAATTGCCGCCGCCCGTGCTCGCACTCCCCGACGCCCTCGGTTTCAAGCCGTACTTCAAGCTGACCAATCTCTTCGTGCCGACGGGGAAGCGGTTGCACCCGCAGTTGCGCCGCGATGCGGTGCGGACTTTGCTCGCCGGCGATCCGGATCGAGTCGTTTGGCTCCGGCCGCTGCCCGATGGGGAGTTCGTGCCCGAGTCGATTGCCGAAGATGCTTTCCGCCCGCTCGAGCACTGGGTCGATTACATATTGGAATCGTCCCCGGCGCCGTTGAAGGCGTGGGTCGCCGCGACGGAGTTCGATTTCGAAACGTTCGTGTGTTCGGACACACCGCCGAAGCCGCGCGGGCCGGATCGGGGGCCGCGGGACCGCGGTCGCGGCAAAGAGACCGATACGCATACCCCGTTGCAACCCGAGACGCCCGTCGCGGCCGAGACCGCCGCCGCAACGGGGATCGGATCGGCCGCGACGAAGCCGATCGACGACGAGCGCCGGATCGACGAATGGAAGGTGCGCCGGCAGGTGCTCCAAGATGCATTTCAGAAAGTCGATGGGGGGCTCGACCAACCGCAGCGACAGTCGCTCTGGCCCGAATTGGCGCGGGCCAACACCGGCGCCGGCGATCCCGCGGAAGCGGCGATCTGCTGGGTCAACGCGATGTGGGAGCAAGACTCTTTGCCCGCCGATTTGGTGCGCGGTTGGTATCGGACCGAACACCCGGGCCGCGGGGAATTGTCGGGGGGGAACGCCGTCGAAGAAGCCGAGTTCGATGCGTTGTTGCGGAGCCAAAATCCGGATCGCGTCGAGGTCCGCCAACTGGCCAGCTCCGCCTTGGCCTGCTTGATTCGAGATCCCGTGCCCGCTTGGTTCCGCGCCCGGCTGCCCGACATCCAACAGTATGTGGAATCGAACGACGCGAAGCTCCCCGTCCGCGCGGTCTGGCTCATTGCCGTCGAGATGGCCGCGCTCACCGGGGCCGACGTCCTCGGGTTGGCCCGTGTGCGCGATCGGATTTTGCAGCGCCTCCTCGACAGCGGTTTGAACGCCGAGACCGATCTGCCGTTCTTCCTCCGCACGGCCGGGTTGAGGGATTCGGAGCGCGTCCGCTCGGTGCGCGATCGGGCCGTGGCGCTGCACCGACTATGCCGAAAATGGGCGGAGTCGACCTCGGCCTCGCCCTACGTTTACAAAGCCAAAGACAACAGCGCGACACTGCCGTACATCGATTTGCTGTTCGCGTTCGGATTCGCGAAGTTGGGGGAATCTTCGGCGGCGCGGTCGATCGTCGAAAAAATCCGCCGGGAGGTCGATCCGTCGGGCAAGCCGGATGTGAAGTCGCTGACTAAGAAGCATTTGTACGAGGGATTCATTTATCGAATCGAGGAAGTGTTGGCGGGTAAAGTGCCCTCTCGGACCTTGCCGACCGATTTGATATCAGCCATCGAGCAGCTCGCGGTGCTCGGCAAGAATGTCAACAATAGCCCCCATAAAGATTCCTACTATGCGATCATGCGTCTGCGGAGTTTCTCGCTGGTTCTCGAACCGTTCGAGAAGCATGATCGATTGAATAATACACCGCGCTCCGGAGATGAATTTGAATCGGCCCTATTCGCGCTCCACGAAGTTCACAACGCATCCGAATTGATGCGCCGGGTACGGAGTTTGTACCGCGGCGGCGTCGGGGGCAAAGTCGCCCGGCCCGCTCTCGCGGTACGGCTGATGACACTGCACGCCGCCCTGCCATGGGCGATCCGCGCCGGGGAGGCCTTCACCCTCGAATTGCTGGCTTTGGTGCCGGAAACGCTGATCGAAAGCCCGGCGTTCGCCGAGGTCGCGGAGGCGACGAAGAAACAAGGCGAACTGTTGGAACGAGCGCTGTTTTACGCCGCCCATTTCGATCGGCGCGACCATGTCCATCGGCTCTTGGATCAATTCATCGAATTGATCGGTGCCAAGCCTTTCGACCAACGCTGCGAATTGATCAATTCCGCCGCGCAGCAATGTTTGAGATGCTTGCGCCGGTTCGGATTGCGGGACGAAATCGACAAGATGCTCGGACGGCTCCACCTCCTCGCTTTGGAGGGCGGTGATTTGGCGAAACTCAAATCGCGCTTGGCATCCCGTCCGTCGGATTGGGGCAAGGCGCTCCGCTCGCTGTTGAATCTCGCCGGCGGCTGGCTTTATTTCGGCAACTACGACATGGCCAATCCGATCCTCGATGAAGCGCGGGCCGAGTTGCTGAGTCCGGCCAAGCCGATCGGTTCGCAGATCGGACAACTGATTTCCGTCGATACGACGAAGCTGTGTCGGAGCTACGTCGCGGCCATCGGGCAAGGCCGGAGCGAATCGGGATTGGACCGGCTGTCCGAGTTATTCGTCGCCATCGATCCGAACCGGACGACGATCGGCGGTTCGAACGCCCAGTGCTATTCCGAGCAGCATTTTTCGATCGTCGAAGAAGTCGTTCTCGCCATTGTCAGCGACGACTTCGCCCTCGGGCCGGTCGGTCGGCGCTGGCTCGACGAAGATGAGTTCCTCGTCCGCCGACGCATCCACCGCGATATGCGGGCGACCCTCGCCGACAGTCGGCTCTGATCCCCCGGGTGCCGGCCGATGCTCTCCCTTTTTTTCCCCAACATCGACGCCCTCCGGCTCGCCTTGGCGTCCGGGATCATCCCGGCCGAGGTCGCCCGACAGAGAGTGACTGCGGCGGATACGCCGGGCGGCTACTGGGTGAGCACGGGGTCGAAACTCGCCAAAGAATCGGTCGCGGCCCTCGCCCACATCGGGGTGCGCTCCTTCGCCGCGCCCGCCGAACTCCGTTGGCGCGATTTTCCTTGCTGGGCCGCCGTACTTCCTCTCAAGCCCATCGGGGATGACAGCTCCACCGAACCGGTGTTATTCGAATTGCCGACGGTCGGCCTCGCCCACTTCCTGCAAGAGTTGATGCGGTGCGGAACGCCCTGGGAAAGTTTTCGCATCACCGATGACGAGTCGCACGTACGCCTGGCTAAAGCGCCGCTGTATTGGATCGATCGAAGCGCCACCGAAGCGGACTCGACCATCCGGAGCTATCGTTCGGCCGGCCCGAATTTTTGGGTCCAATCGGGTTGGCAGCACCCACTGCCGCCGGAGGAGCGCACGGACACGTTTCTCGTATCGGTCGCGGACGGCTGGCGGGTGCTCGAATCCGGAACGTGGCAAAATGCCCCCGACGGAACCCCATTGCGGCCGATCACGCACGTACGCTGTCAAAGGGATCCGCTCCTCGCAATGCCTGTCCCGATGCTGCTGCAACCGATAAAAGGAGTGCCCGAGGCCGAGTCGTTTTGGATCCACACCGGATCGTTCGCATCGCTCGGCCCGCTAATCGAATCGGTCGATTCCAAAACTTTGAACCACCTCGAAGCGGCGGTTCTGGATTCGCCGGACGGAGTGCAACGAGTCGCGCTGAGTGGCAAAGGGTGGGTCGTCTCGGGGCGGGGATTCTACCGTCATCCGAAAGTTGGCCGACTGTTGATTCCGGCCGATCAACAGTTGGCCCCCGATCTGCGCGTTGCGGCTTTGGTGAATGCATTTCGTTTGGAATCGACGGAGTTGATTTGGCTCGAACCAACCGACGGTACATTCGAAGTGAACCGCGTCCCTCTCGCGGCGTTCCGCCCGCTCAGCCACTGGATTCGGTACGCGGTCCCGGAGCAGCGTGCGTTCCGCAGCTCCACCGCCACCGACACACCGTTCGTGTTGTCCGGGTTCGTGGTGGTCACCGAAGCGGCCCCGCTTTCCGAGCCGTTGCCCGGGGTTCGAGTGCACACAGCGCACTCCGGTCAAAAGAACTCGCGCAGGGACTCTGTCCGATCCCGATTCGCGGAGTGGGCGGGCAAGCTGTTCGCCAAGGCGAGCGAAGCCGGGGACGATCCCGAACCGGACGAATCGGATGACACGCCCGCCGCTCGCGATCCGTCCCGCCGCGCTTCGCGGACGCTGCAAGAGCGGCTCGCTCGCCGAGCGGAGTTGGAAGAGCGGCTCTTCCGACAGGACGACTTCATCGATCCGGCGCGGATGTATGGCGACTGGGCGGAACTCGCCCAACTGTACACCGCGGGCGGAAATGCCACCGATGCGACGCTGTGTTGGTTGCACGCCTTGTGGGGTACTCAACACCCGCCGGAAACTTGGCTGCAGCAATGGGACAAGTTGGAAGAGAACTCTCGAATATCGACCCCTCCCTCAATGCGATTCTCGCGTCGGGCCGTCCTCGGATTGATCCGCCTCGCTTCCACGCCGGGTAACCACCCCCCGGCGGAGTTCGATCTCAAAACCGCCGTGGCCCAATTGGAATCGATAGAAGATAAACTCCCGTGTCGGATGGTCTGGTTGGCCTTGGCCGCCTTGTCCAAGCTCAACGGCGGCGACGTCCTCCTCTTGGCCCGCGGCCGTGATCGGCTCTTCGCCCGGCTGCAAAGCGACACCGCGCTGGCCGCGCTCGATACTCCGTCCTTCTTGCGCTTCCGAGGGTTGGTGGGCGGCGACCGGTTCCCCCTCGCCCGGGATTGGCTTCTCCGCTGTCGGGATCCCATCCACCGTTGGTTGAAACAGCAGTCCCCTTCGGCGCAATTGGCTTGGGCCGGCATCGGGGCGGACATCGCTTGCACCTCCGCCTACGCCGATTGGATGCTCGCGTGGGGGTCCGCCAAGCTCGGCGATCAAGCCCGGACGAACGAACTCTCCGAGGCGGCGAGTCGCGCGCTGGCCTCCGCGACGGGAAACTCCGCCGAGCAGCCGGTTCACCGCACTTTGGAAGAATTGTACCGCAGCGAAATCCGAGTCGCCTTCGGCGCCGGGTCGCAACAAGCTGATCTTCCCGGGCGACCCGCCGATCAACTCGCGGACTATGCCGTGGCGAAGCTGCTGGCGCACTCGCAGATCTTAGGCCGGTCGCAGAGCCGGTCCGAATACGGCGGCCAACCCTTGCTCGCGTTGCTTGGCGACGACGATCTCGGCACCGCGCTCTCGCGCCGTCTCGAAAACAAAGTGGTCGCGGACGACGCCGCGATCCGAGCGATGCTGGCCCGCGCCGACCGAGATCGCACGGCCGCCACGCTGCCCCGGATCATTCTCACGCTGTTGGAAGTCGTCGAGAATCACGCGACGGTCGCCGAGGTGTTGGCGTTCGCGCCCTGCACCCTCGAGTTGCTGCCGGAAGCGCTCCGGCTCCGCGGCGTGCAAGATACCGAAGGCTCATCCTACTTGGTCCGCTTGGCGGGGCGCGGAGTCGAACTCGTGTGCGATTTGTCCGTCCGGCACGGACTCCCCGAATTGTTGCGCGTCCTCGTCGGCAGTTTGAGTCAAGCCGTCGACAACGCCGATCGGCCGACCCGCGAAGCGCTCCGGCTATCGGGATCCAAGTTATTCCGCGCTTTGAGCCGCTGCGGGTTGACCGCAGAACTCCGGCAATTGCTCGGCCGCTGGTCCCTCATCGGCGGCGAGTCGACGGAGTCGGAACTAAACGCCGCCATCGGCTGGTACACGCTCGGCGATACGGAGCGCGGCAACCGCATCCTCAACGAGGCCCGCGACCGCCTCTTCGTCCGCGGGATCCCGAGTGAGCGCGATCGCACCCGCACCGCACTGGCGTACGCCCGGGCGTTGGCCCATGCGCCGCCGCGTTTGGCCCTCGGCCGCTTGGAGGAGATGTTCCAGCGCCTCGGACCCATTTCGACCGGCGGCGCGACGGCCCGTTATTTCGCGCTGAAACCTTTGGAATTGATCGACACCGCCATCACCGCCATTGTCAACGAAGATTTCAGCCTCGGGCCAGAGGTGCGAAGCTGG
>JAYTBD010000811.1:0-7185 GCA_043737155.1 Fimbriiglobus sp.
GGAACTCTTCCTCTTCGACAGCGGCCGCGGCTTGCTCGCGGAAAACGACGACTTCAACGTGTTGCTGTCGTTCATCCAGTTCACGTTCGCGACGTCCGATACCTACGTGATCGGCGTCGCTCGCTTCAACTCGACGGGAGGGACCGGCGGCATCAGCGGAGCTACGATCGACGCGGGCCAGGTCTACACCCTCACCATCACCAGTGATGCCGTGGTCGCGCCCGCCGTCGCGATCTCCCAGTTCGAACTGGATCTCATCACCGCGAACTTCCTCCGCTTCGACGCCGCCGCCGGCAACATCCGACTCGAATCGTATATGGTCACCGGTGTCGACACGCTCGAACTGGCGGCGGCCGAAATCATCGATGGGACGGGCGGGGAACAAGCTGACCTCGCCGTCGAGAACCTCGTGCTGAGGGCCACTGCGGTCGGAGCCGGCGACGAGATCGACGTGGCAGTTTCGCAACTGGCGGGCACCGCGGCCAACGGCCAATTCCGCGTCGCCAACACCGGCGACCTCGACATCGCTGAGATCACGACCGCTTCGGGCACGGTCACGGGCGTCGATGCCGGCACCGGACTTATCAACATCTCCTCCAACTTCGGAATTTTCGTACTCTCGGAGGTCCGCGGCGGCTCCGTCACACTCTCCACCATCGACGCCGCGACGGCCGGCCAGGACATCGTGGTCGACACCGGCGTCCGGATCACCGCCACCAACTTGCTTCGGCTCAACGCCGGCGACAACATCACGGTCAACGGCGAACTGCGCGTGACGACACCCGTCGCCTACCAACTGACCATCGACGCCGGCAATGCCGACCCCGCCGTCGGCGGAACGATCAACCTCACCAACGCTCGGTTCATCGACATTCGCGACATCACCCTCACCGGCGGCAACGCGTCCGACACCTTCATCTTCCGCGCCGACATCAGCGAATACGCCGTCAACGGCGGCGGCGGTCTCGACACGGTCTTGATCGACCTGCTCAACGATGTCAATCCGTCCTTGCTGGTCACCGCACCGGGCGGCGGCGTGTTCAGCTTTGGCAGCTACACCGACATCACGCTGACCAGCGTCGAAAACCTCGCCCCCAGCATCCCCTTCGCCCTGGAACTCGACCTGGCAGTGCTCGGCCTCCAAGACGGGAACGCCAGCCCGAACGTCCTCGACCTCGCGTCGACCGCCGGCGGCGTGTTGGCCGCCCGCATCCAGAGCAACAGCGCCGGGGTCTTCACGACGGTCTTCGGCACCCCCGCGACCAACATCTCCGACATCACCATCAACGGCTCGTCGGACCGCGACACGTTCCGCATCGACGAGACCAACCCCGGCATCCCGGATATCGTGCTCGTCGGCTCCGGGCCGAACTTCGCACCCGGTGACACCCTCGACATCGATTTCACCAACATCACCGGACAAACCCTCACCCCCGCCGGCATCGGCGGCGGCAGCTTCACGTTCACCAACCGCAACGACATCGTTTTCACCGGGATCGAAACTCTACCCTCGTCGGACATCGTGGTCTCCGTGGCGGACGCCGCCGCCTCCGAACGCGGTCCGACCGAGGCGCCGGACACCGGCACCATCGTCCTCACCCGTACGGGCGCGCTGAGCCAAGCGCTCGCGGTGAACTACACCCTTTCGGGCACGGCCGTAAACGGGCGCGACTTCGAAGCCCTCGGCAGCGTGATTTTCTTTGCGGCCGGCTCCGACACCGCCACCGTCGTGGTCACGCCGAGGAACAACAGCAGCGCCGACGGCACCCGCGGCGCGGTCGTCTCATTCCTCGGCGGCGCGGGGTTCACCTTCGGCGCCGCCTCCACGGGCGTCATCAGCATCGCGGACAACGATCAGCCCCGGATCGGCCTCGTCGTCTCCACCGGACCCGGCCCGGCCTCGGACATCCGCATCCTGAGCGGGAACCCGCCGGCACTGATTTCGACCACCGCACCCTTCATCGGCTTCAATGGCGGCGTGGTCGTCGCCCGCGGCGACGTGAACGGCGACGGCATCGCCGACAACGCCGCAGCCGTCGCCGCGGGGGCGGCCCCCCACGTCAAAGTCTTCGACGGCGTCACCGGCGCGGAGATCTTCAGCCTCTTCGCCTTCGACACGGGCTACCTCGGCGGCGTCACGTTGGCCATCGGCGACCTCGACGGCGACGGCGACTGCGAAGTGATCGTCGGCGCCGCGGTGGGCGCCCCGCACGTCAAAGCCTTCGACGCCTCCGGAACCGAGATCCTCAGCTTCTTCGCCTACACCGACGATGCCGGCACTCCGGCACCGGTCGGCGTTTCGGTCGCCGCCGGCGATATCGACGGCGACAAGATCGATGAGATCGTCACCGGCGCCCGCTCCGCATCCCCGCACGTGAAGGTCTTCGACCGCGCCGGCAATGCGATCCGCAGTTTCTTCGCCTACGATCGCCCGGAGTCGTTCGGCGGGATCACAATCGCCGTCGGCGACCTCAACGGCGACGGCCGCGCGGAAATCGCGGCCGCGACGACTTTCGGCGTCTCGAGCCGCCTCAGCGTGATGGATGCCAACGGCGAGATCACCAACACTTTGACTCTCCCCCCGGCGAGCGGCGTCGGGCCGAGCATCGCCATCGGGGATATCGACCGCAACGGCAGCCGCGAACTCATCGTCGGCATCGGGCCGAAAGTCAGCGTCTTCGACGGCGGGAGGTTCGGTTTGCTCTTCGAGACCTTCCCCTACGAGGGTTTCGCGGGGGGCGTGTTCGTCGGAGCGTGAGCCGGCGTCACGCCAAAATGCCCTCGATCACATGCCCGTGGACGTCGGTCAACCGGCGATCGATGCCGTCGTGGCGGACGCTTAGCTTCTGGTGATCGATCCCCATCAGATGGAGCACGGTCGCGGAGAGATCGTGGCCGTCCGCACTATCCTTGGAAGCGCGGTAAGAGAACTCGTCGCTTTCGCCGTGGGCGACCCCGGCTTTGATGCCCGCCCCGGCCAGCCACGTCACGAAGGTGCCGCCGTTGTGGTCGCGGCCGACGCCGCCTTGGGTGAACGGCATCCGGCCGAATTCGGTGGTGAAAATCAACAGCGTGTCGTCGAACAAACCTTTCGTTTTCAAATCCTGCAACAGCGCCGCGACCGGGCGATCAACTTGCCGGGCGATCGGCGGCAGTTCTTTCTCGATGTTGGTGTGGTTGTCCCAATTGTTCGAGGGGCCGCCCTGACCGCTCCAAACTTGGACGAAGCGGACGTTCCGTTCGATCATCCGCCGGGCGAGCAGGCAGTTCTTGGCGAAGCCGCCGTCGTGGGCCGGCGCGGAGGTGCCGTAGAGTTCGTGGGTCGCCTTCGATTCGCTGGCGAGGTCGAAAACTTCTGGCGCGGCGAGTTGCATCTTGGCGGCCAGTTCGTAGCTTTCGACGCGCGCCGACAACCGGCTGTCACCGGGCCGCTCGGCGGCGTACTTGCTGTTCAACTCCTTGAGGAGTTTCAACCCATCGTCGCTCGCGCCGGGCGTGACGAACTTCGCGGAGGGGGATGCGGCCAAGTCGGGGATCGGCGACGGGGCCGAGGGGTTGACCACAGTGCCTTGGTGCGACGCGGACAGGAAGCCCGCGGAGAAGTTGCCCATGCCGTTGTAAGGCAACCCGCGCGGATCCGGGAGCACCACGAACGACGGTAGGTTGTCCGTGAGCCGGCCGAGGGCGTAGCCGATCCACGCGCCGGCGCAGGGGAAGCCCGGCATGAGGAAGCCCGTGTTCTGCAAGTAACTCGCGGGGCCGTGGACGTTGGTCTTGGAAGTCATGCCCATCAGGAAGGCCATATCGTCGACGCGGGTGGCGAGGTGCGGGAAAACGTCCGTGACCCAGCGGCCCGATTTGCCGTGTTGCTTCCATTTGAACGGCGACTTCATCAGCGGCCCCGGCGTCCCGGTGGCGGTCGCTTTCAATCCGACATCGACGATCTGGCCGTGCTTCTGTTCCAGCATCGGCTTGTAATCGAAGGTGTCCATTTGACTCATGCCGCCGTTGAGGAACACCTGCACGACGCGCTTGACCTTGGCCCTGTGGTGCAGCCCGCCGTTGAACGCCGGGTTCGGTTTCACCTCGGCGGCGAGCAGGTGCGAGAGCGCGAGCCCGCCGAAGCCACCGGCCAGGAAATCGCGTCGGGTCGGAGTCATGCCGGTCTCCAAAGGTTTCCTTGTTAGCCGGACGCGCCAGCGACGGCTACGAATCGGACACTCGCTCAGCTTAACAAGCTGCGTGACCCGGATCGTAGCCGTCGCTGGCGCGTCCGGCTAACTCAACACGGATCGCGCTGTCGTTTGCGAGTCCGGAAACTAATCGACGAACAGGAATTCGCTGCTGTTGAAGAGCACCCGGCACAAGTTCGCCAACCCGTGCTTTTGGGCATAGGCACACCACGCCCCTGCTTCCGCCGCGGTCGCAGCCCGGCCGAGCACTCGCTTGCAGGCGTATCGGATCTGCTCCGCGACAGCGGGCGATGCCTTCGCCGCCAGCGCGGCCAAATGTTCCGCATGGCGCAGGGTGAACTTGTTGTTCCACAGAACCAGCGCTTGCGGCGCACTCACCGACGCGGACCGCACCGGGGCCGACGACGACGCGTCCGGGCAATCGAGCGATTCCAGCAGCGGGTCGGGCCGGGTGCGGAAGATGAACCGGTAAATACTGCGTCGGCGGGCATCGGCGGCGTCCACGTCGTATTGGTCGTAGTCGGCGTCCGGGGTCACATGGACACCGGGTTTGGTGGCGAAGTGTTTGACAGGCACGCCGTACATCGTCTCGTCGAGCCGGCCGCTGGCGTGTAACACCGCATCGCGGACCGTCTCGGCGTCGAGTTTGCCGCGGTTCATCCGCCAGAGCAGTCGGTTGTCGCCGTCCTTCGCAGCGGCGGCGGCATCGTGCATCACGGCTTGGCGGTAGGTACTGCTGGTAACGAGCAGCTTATGCAATCTCTTCAGCGATCCGCCGCCGTCGCGGAAATCGGCCGCGAGCCAATCTAGCAATTCCGGGTGCGACGGCGCGCCGCCCATTCTGCCGAAGTCGTTGGGTGTATCGACGATCCCCTTGCCGAAGTGGTGGTGCCAGACGCGATTGACGATGACGCGCCAGCTCACGGGGTTCGCCGGATCGACCAACCACTCGGCGAGCGCGGCGCGGCGTTGACCCTCGTCGTTGACATCCTTCAACTCGAATCTCGCTTTCAACCCACTCACTGTGGCAACCGAGCCGGGCAACGCGACGGCCAACGGCCGTGTCACATCGCCGCGCTTGAGAATGTGGATCGGCCGGGGGACCGCAGATGGGCGGAAACTCCCTTCGGTTGCGAATTTGTTCGTCCCGCAGTAGACCTTCGTCGGCGGCGGAAGCGCGGCTGCGTCGCGTTCGAGGCGGCGCTGCCAAACCCAGCGGGCGAGTTCGGATCGCTGCGGATCGGTGCGCTTCGATTCGTCGGTAGTCAATATCGCCGCGATGTTCGCCGGGATCGCCGCGCCGGTTTCAATGAGTGGACTGGCGGTCGTCGCGGCCAAGCGGAATCGGCCGATGAGATGACTGCCGCCGTGGGATTGATCGAGTTCGACGGTCAGGGTCGTGCCCGCATCGAAGCCGGCGGGTTTGTCGAATTCGAAGACGGCGGAGTGCTGCTTGCCCACCTCGGGGTAGATGCCCCACGCGGTCGCCGCATTGCCGTCGATAGAACGTGCGATGCCCCAACCGATTTGGTCGAAGTCGGCCCGCGCGGCCTTCAACTTCACCGGCACCGCCTTATCCGGCTGGCCTTTCGGGTGAACCGTGATCCGCACTTCCGAGAGGTGGAGGTTGCCGTTGCCTTGGCGACCGGGCCCGCGAAAGGGCAGGGAGTCATCGGTCAGCACTTCCAAGCGCAGTCCGGTGAATCCGCCGCGCTCGACTGTTGCCGCGACCGTGTAAGTATCGCGTTCCGGTGCGGTGCCGCCCGAGAGAATTGAATGGTCCGGGAGGGTCTTCAGCGTCGCCCCGTGCTTCGACTTCGCCGACTCCGGGATCAGAGTCACCCAGCGACCCTCCGTCGCCTTCCACGACTTCTCGAATGCCGCGACCTCCGACTGACGCTCGCGTGTCAGTAAGCCGAGCTCGGTTTTCATTGCGCGCACTCGGGCCAACTCGGCGCTCAGCGAATGCCGCTTCTTCGCGAGTACCGGATCCGCATCGTAACTGCGCTCGGCTTTGTCGATCCCGGCGAAGACCGCTTGCAGCGAGTAATAATCCGCTTGCGTGATCGGGTCGAATTTGTGATCGTGGCAGCGGGCGCAGTGGACGGTCAACCCGGCGAACGTCGTCATCGTCGTGGTCACGATGTCGTCGCGGTCGAGGTTGCGGGCGATCACCCGGTCGGACGAATTCTCGTTGATGTCGCGCAAGCCGCTTTCGTCCCATGGCCCCGCCGAGAGGAAACCGGTCGCGGCAATGGACAGTGGATCGTCGGGGAACAGCACATCGCCGGCGATCTGTTCGCGGACAAACTTCGCGTAGGGTTTGTCGGCGTTCAGCGTCCGGATGAGGTAATCCCGGTAGGGCCACGCGTTCGGGCGGAAGCGGTCTTGGTCTTGCCCGTGCGAGTCGGCGTAATGGGCTACGTCGAGCCAGTGCCGCGCCCAGCGTTCGCCGTAGCGCGGCGATGCCAGCAAGCGATCCACGAGTTTCTCGTAGGCGTCGGGTGACGGATCCTTCAAGAAGGCATCCATTTCCTCCGGCGTCGGTGGCAACCCGGTCAGATCGATGGTCACGCGGCGAGCGAGCACGCGCCGATCCGCTTCCGGCGAAGGCTTCAGCCCATTCGCGCGCAGCTTGTCGAGCACAAACGCATCGACGGGGTTGCGAACCCATGATTTGAACTCGGGCGCAGGCACCGGCACCGCGGGCTTCTTGATTTGCAGGAAGGCCCAGTCGTCGACTTTGTCGGCCGACCGGGCGCCGGGAGTCAGAAGCAAGCTGGCGCCGAGTCCGAAGAGGACGAATGGGAGTATCCGCATCACAAGATCCCGCGGATGATGGTGCCGCGGCTCGCGGGGAGCGGTCGCTTGAGGGCGTCGTGGATTTCCGCGCCGGGGTCGATCCCCAAGCAGTGCAGCGCCGTCGCCGTGAGGTCGGCGGGGGCGACCTTGCCCTCTTTCGGATAGCCACCGACTTTGTCGGACGCGCCGA